>WFYK01000064.1 GCA_015490105.1 Aquificaceae bacterium
AAAAGCCCTTCTCGTTAGATTCTCCTCCCTCGGAGATGTGGTTTTGACCTCCGTGCTTTTCGATCCCCTCCTTGAAGCGGGCATAAAACCTGTCCTTCTTACCTTCAAGCCCTACGATCAGATATTTGCGGACGACCCGAGGGTGGAGGTAATAGCGGTAGACAAAAAGGAATATCCCTCAAGGAGTGTCATCTCACTTCTCAGGAAGGGAAATTTTTCCCTTAAGGTGGACCTCCACAAGAACTTGAGGAGCTTTCTACTAAAAATTTTCCTGCCGGGTTCGTGGAAATCTTACCCAAAAGAATCTATAAGGAGGCGACTTTCCCTTCGCTTTCCTCGATTTAGAAAACCTTACAGTGTTACGGAAGCTTACCTGAAAGCTTTGGGAATTGTAGGGATCGGTGCGCCACCTTTGCCGAGGGTTTCGATCTCAGAGGAAAGGTTAAAAAGGTGGCAAGAAAAACTCCCTTCCCAATTCGTTTGTTTAGCGCCGGGAGCAAGATACTTTAAGAAGATCTACCCCTACTTTTGGGAAGTGGCGGACTATTTAAGGGACAAGGGGTTTGAAGTCGTTTGGGTAGGAAGCAGGGAAGAGAGATCGCTTGCGAAGGGAGGTATCAACCTCTGCGGTGAGATAAATCTAACGGATACCCTCGCGGTGATAAAACTTGCAAAGGTCTTCGTGGGAAACGATTCGGGACTTCTTCACTGTGCCCGTGCGGTCGGAACTAAAGCTATCCAGATCTACGGAGGAACACATCCTACTTTAGGCTTTTCCCTTTACCCTTCCGAGGGAGTAGTTCTTTGTAAAGATCTTCCTTGTCAACCTTGCGATCTTCACGGGAAGGGAAGATGTAAACGCGGTGATTTTCTCTGCCTTGAGTGGGATCCCAAGGAGATAGTTTCACATGTGGAGAAGCTAATATGAAGTTCGATGCAGTAGTAGTAGGATCAGGTCCCGCGGGAGCGACGTGCGCTCGGTTACTTGCTTCTAATGGGTTCAAGGTAGCCATACTTGAAAGGAGGAAACTCCCCCGTTTTAAGCTCTGCGGTGGTTGCATCTCCGCAAGGTGTGAACTGCTCCTGCCCGAAGGGTGGCACAAGTCGATAAAAAACACACTCTACGGAGGACTTTTAGGTTTTAAAGGAAAGGACTTCTTTGAAGCGCGATCCGATCGAGAGGTAGCTTACATCGTAGACCGAGCGGAGTTCGATCACTTTTTAACACAAGAGGCTCAAAGACAGGGATCTTTCCTTTTTGAAGAGACAAAAGTGCTTGGTTTTGAAGAAGGAAAAACTATAAAGGTTTTTACAAACAGGGGGACCTTTGAAACGGATTTTCTCATCGGTGCGGACGGAGTATACAGCAAGGTGGCCAAGATTTTGGGATTTCACAGGAGGGTTTTTTTCAGATCCCTTGAATTTTGGACACGGGGAAAGGACCTGGGAGACAAAGTTGTCATAGACATAGGTTTTGTAAAGAGAGGTTACTGCTGGGTTTTTCCTAAGGGTGAACTTTTGAGTGTGGGACTTGCGAGCACGGGAAAGGAAAACCTGCTTGAAGTTTTGAAGGGTTACTCTACGGGACATCCTTTTGTGGAAAACGCTCCCGCAGGTGTAAAGGGTTGGCTTATACCTTTTACCGCAAAGGTGGAAGACCTCCACTTGGGAAAGGGGAGAATCTTTTTAGTGGGTGATGCTGCAGGTATGGTGGATCCCCTCTTGGGAGAAGGGATCTTCTACGCTATCAAAGGTGCACATCTTCTTGCAAAAGCCCTGTTGGCCGAAAGACCTATGCAAACTTACAGAAGATTAGTTTACTCTCAAATACTTCCTGAGTTCATTTACGCGGGAAGGATAGCGGATCTTGCCTACAGCTTCCAAAAGGTGGCCCACTCTATGGGGGGTGGTTACGCTTTGAAGGTGTTTTTAAACCTCCTTTCGGGCAAGGAAACCTACAAGGGTCTTTACTACAAGGGTTTCCCCTCTTTCGTAGGTCACTTTTTCCTTGATCGTTTAAAGAATCTAACCTCTCCGCTCAAGGCGTCTATGGAAAGGTAGCCCTCAGTTCCCATTATGCTCCAGTAGCAATCTCCGCTCCTTTGGGAGACTTTCAGTTGAGCTCTGTAAACTTTACCTACCTGCGGTCTTGCCTTTTCCAGAGCGTCTTCGATGTCTATAGCCTCTTGAACGCAATCCCAAAAATCACGGCTGAAGGAAAATCCCAAAGTGAGAAGAAGAATTGCAGCTACCTTCACAGCCTCTCCCTCCTCTCGTAAGATTTAAGCGTATTCAAAAGCAAACCGGTCACTGTCATAGGACCGACCCCTCCGGGAACAGGTGTTATAGCTTTAGCTTTGTATTTGACCTTTTCAAAGTCCACATCCCCGACTATCTTTCCGTCCTTTTTGGAGATCCCTACATCGATAACTACCGCCCCTTCCTTTACCATGTCCTCTTTTATAAGGTGCGGAACACCTGTAGCGGATATTAGGATCTCAGCTTGAAGGGTAAATCTCTTGAGATCCCTCGTATGTATGTGGCAAACGGTAACGGTAGCTCCCCTCCAAAGCATCAGAAGGGTTAATGGTCTTCCTACAATAAAACCCTCTCCTACAATTACAACGTCTTTACCTTTCAAGTTTATGGAGTAATGCTGTAGCAGGAGATCTATACCTAAAGGTGTGCAAGGTATGAAACCATCCTCTGTTCGTGCAACGAGCTTTCCCATATTTTGAGGGTGAAAACCATCCACATCCTTTGAGGGATTTATAGCGTTTATGATCTCCTGCTGATCTATCTGTGGTGGTAGGGGGAGTTGAACGAGGATCCCGTCCACCTCTGGGTCGGTGTTGAGATCCGATATGAGATCCAAAAGCTCTTGGGTGGTTGTATTCTGAGGCAGTTCAAATTTAAAGGACTTTATCCCTACCTTCGCACAAGCTTTTACCTTGTTATTTACGTATATCTTACTTGCAGGGTCTTCACCTACCAAGATTACCGCAAGGCCCGGATCTCTGAGTCCCCTCTCCTTGTAGGAGTCGATTTTTTCTTTGATCTTAGACCTTATTTCTTCTGAGACCTTCCTTCCGTCGAGTATGAGGGGTTCTTTCATACTCTTTTCCACTTGGTTCCCGAAGGAGTGTCCTCCAGTTCAATCCCGATCTCCTTCAAACGATCCCTGATAAAGTCCGCTATCTTATACTGCTTTTCTTTACGGGCTAAGGTTCTTACCTCAACGAGCAGGTTTACCAAGGTCTCGTCCAAAACCTTGCCCGGCTCAAGTTCTTTGGCTACCACCTCTTGAACTTCGCATTCCGGCTTTAAGTCCTCCAAGAGCCCGAAAATTCCCTTCATAGTTTTAAGGAGTGATTCCGCAACCTCTTCGTAAGCTTTAAGATCCGTCTCATAGATCTTTCCTTCGGAGAAAGCCCTGTTTTTGACCTTTCCGAGTTCGCTCACGAGGGCAAAGACCTTAGCGAGGGCTTCCGGGGTGTTAAAGTCTTCAGAGAGGGCTTCGAAGAAGGAGGTTTCGAAATCTTTGAGCTTTTCATATAGGGGGTGAGGGGTCTCACCGCCGGCTTCAACTTTAAGTTTCTTAAGCAAATCCAAGTCCTCTATAGATCCTTTTAGTCTTTCGTAGGCTCTTTTGGTTTCCTCCATCTTGTCCCAAGAAAAGTCTAAGGGACTCCTATAGTGGGTAAAGAGCACCAAGAGTCTCAAAACGTCGGGGTGATACTTGGTGTATATCTCCTTGAGGGTAACGTAGTTTCCTAAAGATTTGGACATCTTTTGACCGCCTACGGTAACGAGGCCGTTGTGCATCCAGTATCTCGCAAAGGGCTTTCCAGTTATGGCTTCCGCCTGAGCTATCTCGTTCTCGTGGTGAGGGAAGACGAGATCCAAACCTCCGCCGTGGATGTCTATAGACTCACCCAGGTGCTTGAAGATCATAGCAACGCATTCGGTGTGCCATCCGGGTCTTCCCTTTCCCCAAGGGGAGTCCCAAGCGGGTTCCCCTGCTTTTGAAGCTTTCCAGAGGGCAAAGTCTAAGGGATCTCTCTTCTTTTCGGAAGGCTCTACCCTCGCACCCGCCTCCATCTCTTCGGGACTCCTTTTAGAAAGCTTTCCGTATTCCTTGAAGGCTTTTACGGAGAAATAAACGTCTCCGTCCGCTTCGTAGGCGAACCCTTTTTCTATCAGCCTTTGGATTACGTCAATTATCTCTTGAATGTGTTCCGTGACCCTCGGTTCCACGTCCGCGGGCCTGACCCTTATCGCTTCCATGTCCTTGTAGTAGCTCGCTATGTATCGGTTGGCGATTGTCATAAAGCTTACGCACTCCTTCTTTGCCCTGTTGATTATCTTGTCGTCCACATCGGTAAAATTCCTGACGAACTTAACTTCGTAGCCTAAGTGTTCTAAAAATCTCCTAAAGGTATCGAAAACTATCAGACTCCTGCCGTGCCCCACGTGAGAGTCATCGTATACGGTAACACCGCAAGTGTATATCTTAACCTTAGGAGGATCCGCAGGGACGAACTCCTCCACCTTCCCGCTTAGTGTGTTGTAAATCCTCAGGCTCATGTCTAAATTATAAATGTTATGAGTGTGAAAGAAATAGTTAGCCTGCTTTCGGATCTGGAGATGGTAACTTGCTTGGAAGAGTCGGATCACGCATGTGATTCCAAATGTGGCCAAATTTCCCCTGTAGAAGACAAGAGTGACGATACGGTGGATTTCTCCGATATCAAAGAAGTCTACTGAGAGATTTTTCGAGAGCTTCTAAAAAGGCATCGTTTTCTTCAGGCTGTCCTACACTAACCCTCAAGCATCTCTCTAAGCCTTCCATGTAAGATACGTCTCTAACAAGCACGCCTTCCTTGAGAAGTTCCTGATGTAAAACCCCCGCTTCTACAGGAGTCCTAAATAGAAGAAAATTAGCTTTAGAGGGAAAGACCTCAACCCCTTTTATGGATTCCATCTCTGCCCTTAGCCTATCCCTTTCCGCGCATACTTTCTTAACAGCTTCTTCTATAAACTCTTTTCCTTCTCTGAGCAGAAAGGAAGCTATCTTTTGGGAGGGCGTGCTTAGGTTGAAGGGCAGGCGAACCTTTTCGAGTTCCCTTACGATCTCAGTCTTTGCGATAAGAATACCTACCCTTAAGCTCGCTAACCCTATTTTGGAAAGTGTCCTCAGGACTAAAGTGTCCTCCCTGGATAGGGCATCCTCTTGAAAGGTTTCTCCGCTGTAATGAAAGTAAGCTTCGTCTATTACCACCGCCTTTACTTTCTCCCTTATCTTCCTTATAGCCTCTTTGCTAAAGAGGTTTGCGGTGGGGTTGTTAGGGTAAGCGAAGTAAGCCAAAGCACATCTTTTAGCTTCTTTCAGCATTCTTTCGAGATCAAGTTCAAAGTTTTCTTTTAGGGGAACACCTACAGCTTCCCTTCCTACTACTTGTGCGGAGATCCTATACATAGGAAAAGTAGGTTCCGGGAAGAGGATCCCTTCCTTCGGATCTCCCACCGCGATGGAGATGTAGTAGATGATCTCGTCCGATCCGTTTCCTAACAGGAGATTTTCTTCCGGGATTTGAAAGAAATCTGAGACGGCTTCCTTTAGCTCTCGAGCGTTAGGATCGGGATACAGGTTTAAAGGGCCCTCAAAAGCTTTTTTAAAAGCGTTTTCTTTAAGATGTTTGGGAAAGTCGTAGGGAAGCTCGTTTGAAGATAGGCGAATTTTAGCTTCGGAAGTTTCCGTTTTATAGGCTTTGAGGGCCCTTATTCTGTCGGGGAACATTAACTTAGCTCATTTCCTCCTTTTCCGCTTTGGCTTCCTCCTCTTCTACCTTTCTCAGGTAAGCTTCGAGCTCCGCCACGGTGCATTCTTGAAGTTTATCTTCAAGAATACCTTTTATAAGACGGTTAAGTTTTTTCTCATCACCCATAGCTATTCCGTTTAGAACGGAATAGAGTCTTTTGGGCAAAGATAAGGTAACCCTTCTGTATCTGGGGCCTCCTTTTCTTCTTCTGGGCATAATCCACCTCCTTTTGAAAATTTTTATTAATTTTAGTGCTCCCTTTATCGACTTTCAAACTTTTTGTTGAATTCAATTGCGTGATCTATGAGTTCACAGTAGACCCTGAAGGGAGTAAGGACGAGATCTAAGGTTTTCTTCCTTTGAGGAGAGCAACAGGTGTCAAAAAGTAATCTCTTTAGCGAGGTCAACCGTTCATTTAACGCGTTTACCAGATCGAGTCTTTCTACCTCTCTTTCTACCTCTTCTGGTATGGAAGAAAGAAAAGTTATATCGAAGTTAAAAAGTTCGTAAACGTCGTATATACTGTCTAAGGTTTCATCGAGAAGCCCTATAAAGTTTCCTTCAACCTTTGACAAAAACTCTTTCAAAAGATCAAGATCCTCACCGTCGAGGAGGGCTTCTCCCAAGATCTTTGCCTCTTCCAGATCCGCTCTTATCTCGGTCTTTATGCCGGTCAGAAGGTCTATGTTGAACCTCAAGAGCCTGTCGTATAGAAAGACCTTCTCAAGCGTTTTCGTCTTTTCCATATCAGAAATTAAATTTATCAACTCGCGCCTTTTGTTGCCACAAACCTTTTAATTCTCCAAAGGCTTTTCCTCTCGGAAGGCGAAACCAAGCTCACCGCGGTCCCTTCACCTCCGAAACGGGCGGTTCTCCCTATGCGGTGTGTATAAACCTTGGGATCTTCAGGAAGGTGGAAGTTAACTATTAAAGAAACGCCTTCAACGTCTAAACCCCTGGATGACACGTCGGTAGCTACCAAGACGTTAACCTTTCCCTCTCTGAAGGATTTCATAACGACCTCTCTCCTTCTTTGGGTCATGTCTCCGTGCAAGGCTTCTACCCTAAAGCCAAGTTTTCTGAGCTTGTGTGCAAGATCTTTTGCGTCTGTCTTTTTCTTTACAAAAACTATAGCCTTTTCCGGCCTTTTCCTGAGCAGAGATTCAAGTTTTGTGAGCTTTTCCTCGTCGGACAAAGTTTTTAAGAATATCTCTTTTATGCGGGGTTTGAACTCCGGGCTGTCCGCAAAGACGTGAACGAAGTCCTTTTTCAAAAGCCTTTTGGCTACGCTGAGAATTTCTGGGGGCACGGTAGCCGAGGCGAGAAAAGTTTGTCTACTTTTGGGAAGTCTCGAAACGATCCACTCTATGTCTTCCCTGAAACCCATATCAAGCATAACGTCCATCTCATCGAGCACGAGAAAAGCAAAATTGTCAGTTTTTAATACCCCCTTAGAGATTAAGTCTTTCAGTCTTCCGGGTGTTCCCACGATGATATCGGGAATTTTGTTTTGTAAAAGCCTTAAATCTCTCGATACAGGCGTTCCACCGTAGAGGGCGTAGACACTTAGTCCCTTACTTTTTGAGATCTTCCTTAAATTGTCCCTTATCTGAATCGCAAGTTCCCTCGTAGGGGCTATTATTAAAGCTTTCTGGGGCGGTTGGATTTTCTCCACTATAGGTATCCCGAAAGCTCCGGTTTTCCCTGTCCCTGTTTGGGCTTGTATGAGAAGGTCCTTACCCTCAAGGGCTTTGGGGATGGCTTTTTCTTGAATGGGTGTCGGTATTAAAAACCCTATGGCCTTAAGGGATCTCCTTAAAGGTTCGCTTAGCTGGGAAAAAGAAAAGGACATAAAAACCTCCTAAAGTATCTTAGCTACGCACCTCTCCCCCACACTTATGTGGTAGTCGAGAGCTCTTATTATATCGTCAATGGCTTGGATTACTTCCTCAAGGGACTCCTCCTCCGAGGAGAAGGCTACGTTTTCGAGGAAGTCCGCTATGGCTTCGAGCTTTTCCACCACGGGCTCGTGGTGAACGCTGAAAGTATCCAAAAATATTGGGGAAACCCTCTCCAAGGTAGGAAGGAGCAGTGAAGTGAGGGAGAGACCCTCCGAGCTCATTATGAGGGCCTCTTCCCTAACATTTTTGTCCTTTGAGAATTGGACCTCTTCCAGTATCAGAACTATCAAGCTTAGGTTCTTAGAAAGCCTTTTGAGAACGTCGAGGGTTTTCTTCAGAAGGTCGTAGCTTACATTCTCCGGGATCGACATAAAGGTAAAGAGGGCTTTCCTTAGAGAGGAAAGTTCTTCTTCGAGCTTGGCCATAAGCAAGAATTCCGGTTTTACATGCTCCATCTTAAACCGTCTGCTCTTGAAATTCTACCTTGTATTCATCCACAAGTTCCGTGTAGTCGTCGAACCAGTGGGCCTCGGGGTTGCGCTTGTAAATCATGAACTTGCCTGCATTTTCCGGATCAGCAGCCCTGTGATAGCGGAAGAAGATAAGGTCGTTGGTTTTTCCGAGTATCTCTATCTTTCCTGTTTCGTGGGACATTACATACCTTACCCTCGCGGCGAGACCGGAAACCTTGGCCCTAACCTCTTCAACGAGATCAATTGTCTCTTCTATTTTGGTTGAGTATGCTTTGTTTCCTGCGGTAGGTCTGCACTGGAACAGATAGTAAGGAGGAACACCTATGAAAGATAACTCTTCAATGAGTTCTCTGAGAACTTCCGGTGTGTCGTTTATTCCCTTAAGGATCGGGGTTTGGTTGGTCATAGTGGTTCCTGTCTTTTGAACGAGTTCTACCGCCTTTCGAGCTTCCTTTGTAAGTTCCCTTGGGTGGTTGAAGTGGTTCATAAGGTATAGTTTCTTTCCGGTTTCTGTGTTAAACCACTCAAAAAGCTTTAATAGGTCCGGGTCGTCTATGACCCTGAAGGGGTTTACCGCAAGCATCTTGGAACCGATCCTGACGATTCTCACGTGAGGGATCTCCGCAAGGGCTTTTAGGATCTTTTCAAGCTTGAAGGTCGCCAAAACGAGAGGATCTCCTCCCGTTAAAAGGACGTTGTTAACCTCCGGGTGATTCCTTATGTATTCGAGCCCTTCCGATACGTCTCTGGCAACCTCATCGTTGTCGTTCATAAAGAGCCTTTTTCTGAAACAAAACCTGCAGTAAATACCGCAAACGTCCGTTACCAGAAGAAGTGCTGTGTCAGGATACTTGTGCTCGAGACCGTGAACCTTGGTGTATTTACTCTCGTTAGAAGCATCGAGCTTTCCCCAAACCTCTAATTCCTCGGTGGTGGGGATAACGATCCTGCGGATAGGATCGTCGGGGTCGTCCCAATTTATGAGAGAGTTATAGTAGTCGTTGGTTCTGAAAGCGAACTTTTCTGTAACTTCCTTGAGCTCCTCCCTTTCTTGGGGAGAAAGCTCTTTTATATTTTCAAGCTTTATAATGTATTTGACTTTCCTCTTCATGCTTCCACCTCCTTTCTTTGGGGCATTTTTATTTTAGGAACTGAAACAATCTTGTCAAGTTCCCTAGTTTGCGTGGAAAATAATACTTTAAAAGTGCCGTCATGTTAGGCATATTGTTGGGTATTATCACAATAATATTGAGTTGCGGTATAAAGGGTGATCCGAAGCCCGTTATAAAACCCGAATATAGCCTAAAAATTTTGGGAAATTTTGTGGTAATCGAAATTAGAAAAGGGAAATTAGAGGGTAAAAACTTTCTCAAGAAGGGAAATTTTTACACAAAAAAGGTGAAGAATACGGAATGTTTCAACATCATAGGAGAGGGGACACGGGAGAGGATTTGCGTTAAAGGAGAGCCTCTGAGAAAAGTTGAGGTGGACACTTATAGAGAAACTGACAGTATTGTAGTGCACCTTCCTCAGGATCTTGAGTATGAAGCCTACATCTACAGAGGCGATCTTATCTTGCCTCCGCCTGTAGCCTCTGGCAAAGGGAGTAAGGTTAGCCTCCCTGTTAAAGGGAGATCTTATCAGGTGAGGATCTTTTTGCTTAAAGAGGGAAAGGCTTTTGCCTACGTGGACGTTTACGTTCCCCCCGAAAGGGTATTCGTTCCTCCTCCTTCGCAGGTAACCCTTTTGAAAAAAGGAAAAAGGATTTATATCCTTTGGATCCATCCTTGGGAGAACGTGCGTTTTAAGGTCTTTAAGAACTCCTCCTTAGTTACCCCTGAGCCTTCAAGAAGCAGGGTGTTTTCCGATCGCATACCCCAAGAGGAGACCCTGTATGAGATCGTAGCGGTAGACGATCTTGGAAACGAAAGTCCGCCCGCGAGGGTGGTTTACAAACCGTAGTGGGCCGCTATCGCAGCGGATATGGCAAGAACTATGTCTTCTTTGTCAATATCTCCTTCCACCTCAAAGTCATACTCCCCGCTCTGGATCTTCTCTTCCAAGAATCTAACACCAAAATCCCCCTTGAGAAAGTCCGGGTCTCTTGTTATCTCCCTGTAGAGGGGTATGTTGGTAGGAACACCTCTTACTATAAATTCATCCAAGGCCCTCCTCGCACGGGCTACCACCTTTTCCCAAGTTAAGGCCCAAACGGTCATCTTAGCTATCATCGAATCGTAGTAAGGGGGGATTATGTAATCCTTGTAGACACCCGCATCTATCCTGACTCCCGGCCCTCCCGGAGAGTAATAGGCGGTTATCTTACCCGGAGAAGGAGCGAAGTTCTTCTTGGGATCCTCTGCGTTTATACGGAACTCTATAGCATAGCCTCTGAAGGTGACATCACTCTGAAGTAGAGGCAGAGGTTCTCCGCTGGCTATCCTTATCATGGCTTCCACAATGTCTACACCGGTTATGGTTTCGGTTATGGTGTGTTCTACCTGAAGACGGGTGTTCATTTCAATGAAGTAGTATTCGCCCGTCTTTGTATCTACCAAAAACTCTAAGGTTCCCGCGTTCTCATAGCCGACCTTCATAAGGGCTCTAACTGAATTTCCGAGGATCTTCATCCTCAGATCCCTCGGAAGTGCGGGAGAGGGAGCTATCTCTATAAGTTTTTGATGTCTCCTTTGAATGGAGCAGTCTCTTTCTCCTAAGTGAATTATGTTGCCGTATTTGTCTCCGAGAACCTGAACTTCTATGTGTTTGGGATTGTCCAAGTATTTTTCTATGAACAGATCCCCCTTTCCGAAGAAAGCTTCCGCTTCCCTGAAAGCGGATTCAAAGGCGGGTTTTAGTTCCTCTTCGCTTCTTACTACCCTCATACCCCTACCGCCACCACCGTAAGCAGCTTTGAGCATAACGGGAAAACCTATCTCTTTAGCAAAGTGAAGGGCCTCGTCGGGATCCCTCACGGGATCTGGCGTTCCCGGAACTACGGGAAGACCTGCTTCTGACATAACCTTCTTTGCTTTTACTTTGTCTCCGAAGGTTTCTATCTGTTCTGGCGTGGGACCTATGAAGGTTATACCCCTTCGCTGACAGTATCTGGCAAAGTCCGCGTTCTCCGCCAGAAAGCCGTATCCGGGATGTATAGCGTCCGCCCCCACCTGACGGGCAAGATCCACTATACGCACATAGTCGAGATAGGCCCTTATGGGATCTCCGGGGATTAAATAGGCTTCGTCCGCCTTTTTGACGTATAGGGATCTGACGTCCGCTTCCGAGTATATGGCTACCGTCTTTATACCCAGTTCCTTGCAAGCCCTGATTATCCTTAGAGCTACTTCTCCTCTGTTTGCTATTAGAACCTTTCTGAACATGACTATTAAAATATACTGGTTAAGGCTACTCTCGTGGGAGGTATGTGAGTATGAATAAACTGGTTTTAGAGCAGTTAACGGAGCAAAAGGAAAGCCCTGAATATCTTCAGATAAGTTGGGCTGCAGCTATGACTTTGGGCCTTATTCCGGGTCAGTTTTACAGAAATACAAAACTCAGCTGTATAAACACCCTACTTACCTATCCCTCTGGATGCCACGCCACATGTGCCTACTGCGGACTGCAGAAGGCAAGAGACATGGAGTATTCGAAGAAGAACTTCATAAGGGTTGAGTGGCCCACCGTCAAGCTCGACGAGATAATAGAGAGAACCAAAAAAGTTGGACACGCGGAGAGACTCTGTATATCTCAGATCACCCATCCCAGAGCTATAAGGGACACCAAATACGTTCTGAAGAGGGTTGTGGAAGAGCTCGGTGATCAGCTTTTTGTTTCCATACTTATGAACGCGACGGGTCAAAGCTACGAAGATATTGAGGATTACAAAAAGCTCGGTGCGGACACGCTAACCGTTGCTCTCGACGCGGCTACGCCCGAACTCTTTGACAAACTGCGCGGAAGACCTATGAACAGTCCCCACAGGTGGGAAACCTACTGGGAAGTGTTAGAGTGGTGTGCGGAGGTTATGGGTGACGGATACGCGGGCTGCCACCTCATAGTGGGTCTCGGGGAAACCGAGCAGGAGATGGTAGAAACGATCCAAAAGGTAAGGGACTTGGGTGCGAGAACCCACCTCTTTTCCTTCTGGCCGGAGGAAGGGTCCCTCATGGAGAAAGAAAAACCCTGTCCCGCGCCCCAATACAGAAGGGTTCAGATGGCAAGATACCTGATCGATAACGGACTTGCCCGTTACGACGATATGAAGTTTAACGAAAAGGGTCAAATCATAGACTGGGGGGTTTCTAAGGAGGTCTTTGAGGAAGTGTTCTGGAGCGGTAAGCCTTTCATGACCGCGGGCTGTAGAGGGAAAACCACCGAAGTTGCTTGTAACAGGCCTTTCGGAGACAGTTCAGTTTCCGACATCAAGAGCTATCCTTTCAAGCCTAACAAGAACGACCTTAAGAGGATCCGCAAGCAGATGTTCGACTACGAGATGGAAACCGCATACCCCGACGTTCTGAATCCCAGCGTTTTCAGATACCAGTAAGTGTTTGAAAGTGACCCTCTAAGGGTTAAATTCAGAGCCCGCCTCAAACTCGTGGGCGGGTTTTTATTTTTATACTTCGCTTTTCTCCTTTTGAAAGCCTTTAGCCTTCACGTAACCGACAGAAATGAACTCGAGGAAAAGATCAGCAAGAAGTTCTCAAGGGTTTTTACCGTAAGCGTTCCCCTATACAGGGGTAGTATAAAGGACTCTCAGGGGAGGGATCTTGCCCTTAGCGTCCCTACCCTAAGTCTTTACGCGCATCCGAGCGTCAAACACATAAAAAGAAGGAAAGAGTTCGTTAAAGGTCTTTCCCGAATTACCAAGATACCCGAGAAGGAGATAGAAAGAAGGCTGTCCGCGGGAGAAAAGGTGGGAAAGAGCTATACGTTTCTCAGGGGGATTTCCCTGTCTTTGAGGGAAGATCTAAGGAAGCTCATAGTGGATACGGAAAACGCTTCCGTTATAGGAATTCAGCAAGAGTATAGGAGATTTTACCCCTACCGCTATACCGCCTCTAACCTGATAGGTTTTGTAGGTAATGAGGGCAGAGGTCTTGAGGGGATGGAGTATAAATTTGACAATCTTTTGGGGGGTGGTATTCAGAGGCTTTTCGTTTATGCGGGAGCGGGTTTGGGTAAGGTGTTTTTGGAACCCCTCAAAGGAAGGCTCGGAACCCAAAAGGACGTCTTTTTGACCTTAGATCTGGGGGTTCAGAACATAGCGGAAGGGATAAAGCATGAAATAGTCAGAAAGTGGAAGCCCAAGAAGGTATCCATAGTCCTTATGGATCTTAAAAACGGGAACATTGTTGCCTTGGCTAACTATCCTTCCTACGATCCTAACAACTACAGAAAGTTTCCCCCCGAAAGGAGAAAAAACCACGCGGTAACGGATGTGTTCGAACCCGGTTCTATAATGAAGCCCTTCTTCATAGCTTATGCCTTGGAAAAAAACAAAGTAGCTCCCTACACACGGGTCGATACGGGAAGGGGAAGGATTAAGGTAGGCAAGAAGTTCGTGAGGGATCTAAAACCGAGGGGTAAGCTGAAACTAAAAGATGTTTTGGTCTACTCTTCCAACGTGGGAACCATACTGGTAGCGCGCCAACTCGATCAACAAGAGGTCAAGGATCTTCTATACCGTTTTCACCTGAACGAAAAGTTCTACGTTTTCCCCGGTGAGGCAAAACCTCAGATCCCCGATCTCAAATTTCCCGCAAACATAGATTACATGTCCATAGGTCAAGGTATAGCCTTGAGTGCGGTTCACATAACCGCTTCTTTCGGAGCTCTTGCGACGGGAAGAGTCCTCAAACCGAGGATAGTCCTAAAGGCTCAAGACATGACTGGAAGGGAGGAGAGCTTGTCGCAGGTGGAAGTGCTCAGGGACAAGGTCCTTTCAAACAAGACCCTCAATTGGATACGCAACGCTCTTATAGAAGTAGTGGAGAGAGGAACGGGCAGGAAGGCAAGGTCCAAATACTTCTACATCGCGGGAAAGACGGGAACCTCCCAAAAGTTTGACGTAAAGGAGGGCAAGTATTCAAGGGAAAAGGTGGTGACCTACTTTGCGGGTTTTTTCCCCGCTACCGATCCGCGCTTTGTGGGAGTCATAGTAGTGGATGAACCTAAGGGCAGGAATCTCTACGGGGGTGAGGTGGCGGCACCTTATTTCAGGAAGCTTGCGGAAAAGGTGGCTTTCTACTACGGTCTAAAGCCCGACAAGATCGAGTAGGGCTTTCTTTTCCTCTTGGGATACCTTTCCGGAGTAAGACTCCCTTATCTTTATAGGCTCTATACCTAACCTTTCACTTATTATTGTAGGGTTTGTTCTCTCGGATACATCCTTTCCTGTGAAGCGGTTGAGAACGATCCCCTTGATTTTTAGCCCCTTCCTTTGAACGTAGAAGCAGGTCAGAAAGGTGTGATTCAGCGTTCCCAACCCTGCCCTTGCAACGATTAAAACCTCTAAATCAAGATCCTTAGCAAGATCCGAGTAGTCATAATCCTTCACTATCGGGACAGCTATGCCTCCCGCTCCTTCTACGAGAACAACTTCATATTTTCCTTTAAGATCGAAGAACTTACTTTTGACTTGTTCCAAGTCCACCTTCCAACCTTCTTCCAAATACCCCGCGTAAGGAGAAAGGGGAAGTTTGTATCGGAAGGGAACTACCTCCTCTAAGGGTTGGCCCGTGGCTGAGCTGAGGAGCTTTCCGTCTTCGGGTATGTCTTTGACGCCGGTTTCTACAGGCTTAAAGCAGGCTACCTTTATACCTTTTTCCTTCAGAGCTAAGGCAAGGTTATAAGTTATAAAGGTTTTTCCCACACCCGTGTCCGTTCCCGTGATAAGAAGGTACATAGCAAGGATAGTATATATTCCATGAGGGTTGTAGTTCTAACAGGTGCGGGGGTTTCCGCGGAGAGTGGTATCCCGACCTTCAGAGGGAAAGACGGACTTTGGAACAAATACGATCCTACCGAACTTGCAACGCCCGAAGCTTTCTCAAGGGATCCGAAACTCGTATGGGAGTGGTATGACTGGAGAAGATCTTTGATAGCCAAAGCGGAACCTAACGAGGCTCACAAAACTATAGCCAAGATGGAAGAGGAGTTTGAGGACTTTTGGCTCATAACTCAGAACGTGGACGGTCTTCACCAAAGAGCAGGTTCTAAGAAGGTTTTGGAGCTTCACGGTAACATATGGAAAGTAAGGTGCACTTCCTGCGGAATGGAACGCTTTGAATACAAAACACCTTTGGAGGAATTGCCTCCGAGATGTGAGGATTGCAACGGACTGCTCAGACCCGCGGTAGTCTGGTTCGGAGAAGCGCTCCCGCCGGAAGTTCTAAACAAGGCAATAGAGGTTTCTTCTCAAGCGGATGTATTTTTGGTGGTAGGCACGTCCGCGGTGGTTTATCCTGCTGCGGAGCTTCCCCTGATCGCCAAAAGAAACGGAGCGAAGC
>WFYK01000065.1 GCA_015490105.1 Aquificaceae bacterium
AGAAAGGACTAAAGCACTTAAAAGAGAAACTCTCAGAGCTTGAGGTAAGGCAGAAGGTTTTATCAGCTCACAGGAAGAGGTGGATAGAGACACAGCTACACAGGATAGCGAGGAAGGTGGTGGACATACTTTATGAGACGGGGCACAGAGTCATCTACGTTGGGAGGAACGCCCTTGAGAGCAAAAACGGGATAAACTTGGGAAGTAAGACCAATCAGGAGTTTGTGTTTATACCTTTCGGGAGGCTGATAGAGTTAATCAGGTATAAGGCTAAGGAGCTTGGGATGGAAGTAGTAGAGGTAGATGAGAGCTATACCTCTAAGACCTCTCCTTTCGTGGATGTGAGGGAAGTTCAGAGGAAAAAAGACAAAAGCCTCTGCGAGGGAGAGAGGAAAGGAAACCTTTTTAAGGACAAAGTTTTGAACAAAGTATTTCACGCCGACCTTGTAGGGGCATTGAACGTATTGAGAGTAGGAGCAAAGCTCCTGAGACTTGGTTTTTACGAAAATCTGAAGACGCTTTTTATCAAGCTTTGCAATCCGGTAAGGCTAAAGCTCATGGAACTTTTCTTCAAAGTAACCCCCGAGTCTCTACTGGGGATAGGGGGTAGTAGACATGGGTTGAGTCTGAGAACAGTGGAATCTAATCATCTGAACACATTTGTTCCTAATTTACAATTCTCAGGCACCTACTAAGCTGGGGTAGATACTATGCTTAGGTTCGTGGAATATGAAAACAACCCCATTCTCGTTCCCGAATACCCTTGGGAAGGTAAGAGCGTCTACCTTTACGGTTCGGTTGTAAACCTCGGTGATAAACTCAGGATGTATTACCAGAGCTACGCTGACGGGATAGGTTTCTTTGTATGCATTGCGGAATCTGAGGACGGGATAAATTGGGAAAAACCGCTCTTTAGACCTCTAAAAGAGTCTGTTCCTAAGCTCTACCCTACTGTTGAAGTGGAAGGAAAAATTCAGGACTTCTACAGGAAAACCCAAAACCTTGAGTGCATGTCCAATGTAGTCCTTGACTACCATATCCCTTCGGTAATATACCGCCCTGAAGATGAATACCCTTTCAAGCTCTTCGGTTATACCTCCAAAGGGTATTGTGTAGCCTTTTCGAAGGACGGACTCCACTTTGAAGAATACGAAGGAAACCCTGTCATTCCCCTCAAGAAATATCCCAACAGAAAGACAAGAAAAGTTTGGTTTAGTGACGTGGCACCTGTCTTTTACGATACCAAGAAGAAGATATACAGAGCCATGGTAAAGACTTACAAGATAGACTCGGAGGGCAGAACCAGAAGGTGCGTGGGCATGTCAACCAGCAAAGACTTCATACACTGGACGAGACCCAGAACCATATGGGTCCCTTCCGAAGATGAGGATAAGCTCGCCCGAAGGAAAGGCTTCAAATGGGCGGACTTTTACGGGCTTTGTCCTTTTAACTGGGAAGACCACTATTTAGGGTTTTTGTGGCTCTTCTTTATAGACTACGAGATACCAAAGGGAACCCATGAGGGGAAGATAGAGGTTTATTTAGCCTACAGCAAAGATTGTATCCACTGGGAAAGGCTCTCTGACGAACCCCTAATACGGGCGGAGGGATGGAAGAGCGGGACTTTATCAACGGCTAACACTCCTGTTAAGATAGCAGGAGAATGGAAAGTATATTTTAGTGGATCCAATTTTTCCCATGGCTACTCAGAAGAAAATGATATCTCTTTATGTGAACACTGCAGAACAGCCATAGGAGTAGGAAGTTTGAAGTCTCTAAGTTAAGTAGTTAGGTGTTTTATCTTTTCTATTGTTGAGTTAAGTTTATCTATATTTACAAGTTTTTTAAGATCTTTCCTCACCACCTTTCCAAGGTAATTTCTAGGTATTTGTTCTACAAAGTCTATGTATATAGGCATTTGATAAGAAGTTAATTTGCCTCTTAAAAAGGTTCTCAGCTCTTTTTCTGTAACAGGTTCGCTTGGAACCACTAAGGCGCAAACTACTTCTCCGAAGTAATCATTTTCAACACCAAAAACAACACATTCTTTAACTTTACTATAGCTCAAAATTACCTTTTCTACATCTTGAGGAAAAACATTTATACCGCCGGTAATAATTACATCCTTTTTCCTACCACTAAAGTATAGGTAACCATCACCATCTATATAACCTAAATCTCCGGTTAGGAAATAGGCATCCTCGGTGAAACTTTCCTTTGTTTTCTCGGGCATTTTGTAGTAGCCTGCAAAAGCTGTTTCGGTCCTTACCGCTATTTCACCGATCTGATTCGGTGGTAATGTCTCACCTTCTTCAGATAATATCTTTATATCTACATAAGGGAGAGGTTTTCCAACACTATCCCACTTAGAGGTTTCCTTGGTCATGTTCAATACGGAAGCAAATCCTATCTCCGAAGTGCCGTATGTTTCATATATTTCCCAATTAAAGATTTTTGAAAGTTCCAAAGCTTTCTTTCTAGTTTTTTCAAGCAAAGGGGCGGAAGATGAAATAAGTTTTTTTATACTTCTCAATTCATAGCTTCTTTGATTTTCCATCAAATATGAAACTATATTTTCCAATTGTGAAGAAACTAAAACACCAAAACTACCTTTATATTTTTGAGCACGCTCCAACCAACCATGTAGATTAAACTTTTTCATCACAATCGCTGTTGCACCGGTTGCTAAGGGAAGAAGAGTAAATCTTTGTGCTAACGAATGGTATAAAGGTGTGGATACTATATAAACA
>WFYK01000066.1 GCA_015490105.1 Aquificaceae bacterium
AAGGGAAAGCTCGTATCCTTTGAAGGTGGGCTTTTCAGCCTTGTGAGTAAACTCGCACAAGACCTTGAAGTCCACAAGGAGAACGTCGTTTTGAGGATAAGAAGAAAGGGTGATAGGTTCATTCTTGACACGAGGGGCGGAAAGGTGGAAGCCAAGGTGGTGGTTGTCTCTTCCCCCGCCTACACCTCTTCCTATCTTCTTAAGGATCTCTCTTGGAGCGCTTCTTTGGAGTTTGACAAGATAGATTATGTCCCTTTAGCGGTAGTGAACATATCTGCTCCTTTGAGAGTTCCTGAGGGCTTTGGGCTCCTTGTCCCCAGAAGGGAAGGAAAAAGGATACTGGGTGTAATTTTCTCTTCAAAGCTCTTTCCTAATCGCTCCCCACAGGGCAGGGAACTCTTAACCGTCTACATAGGCGGAGCTACCGACAGGGAAGTGGTAGAGCTTTCTGAGGAAGAGATAGCGGATATTGCTTTAAAGGAGACGGAGGAAATACTTAATCTTAGAGGTGTAGAAGTTATTCATGTGAAAAAGTGGAAAAGAGCCATACCCCAATACACAGTTGGCTACGGGAAGTATATTGACCTTGCACAGGAGATGGAACAGACTCACAGGGGACTTATTCTTACGGGAAACTACCTTGGCGGTGTTTCGGTGGCAGACTGTATAAGGAATTCCGGCAGGGTCGCTGAAAAAGTTAGAGATCTTTTAGAATCTTAAGGAGCCATGTTCGGAGAGGTCACGGTCTTTGGGGCATTCTTGGCGGGTGTGCTTGCCTTTCTGTCTCCCTGCGTTTTACCCATAATACCCGCATACCTCTCCTATATATCCGGGGTAGGAGTGGAAGAAGTTCAAAAGGAGAAAAAGCTCTTCAATACCAAGGTCTTTTTTGCAACACTCTTTTTTGTTATAGGCTTTTCCCTTGTTTTCACCATGCTCGGAGCGGGCGCATCCCTTATAGGTCAGCTTCTGAGGAGCTACCAAACCGAGATAGCCAAGGTGGGGGGAGGCATAGTTATATTCTTCGGTCTGCACTTTGCGGGTCTGCTTTTGAGACCTAACTTCCTTAAGGAGCTGATAGGCGTTCAGGCAATCTTAACCGCCCTTTACCTCCTCGGTGTTATCTCCAAGGAAACCTTCTTCAATTTAAGCGGCGGACTGGCTACCGTTCTTGCCCTTTACCTCTTTGGTTTGCATGAAGTTCTCTACAGACAGTTTAAGAAGGAAGCAAAGGCAAAAGCTTCCTATATAGGCGCCTTTGTTATAGGTGTGGTCTTTGCTTTCGGCTGGACACCCTGTATAGGTCCCATACTCGGATCAATACTTTTTTTAGCTTCCCAGCAGGAAACGGTCAGGGAAGGAGCTACCCTACTCTTTGTCTTTTCGGTAGGTCTCGGGGTTCCCTTCCTCATAGCGGGACTGCTCTTTTCTCTCTTTTTAAACTTCGTAAGGAAGTTCAGCAGGTTTTTCGGAGTTGTAGAGGTAACGGGAGGTATTTTACTCATAACCCTTGGTTTACTTCTTATACTTGACAAACTGGGCTGGTTTGCCACCCTCGGTGTAGGCATATGAGGCTCGTTATAGTTGATTACGGAATGGGCAATCTAAGAAGTGTAGCTAAAGCCTTTGAGTTTGTGGGTTTTGGAGAGGTCATAGTTTCATCTTCGGCGGAAAACGTAGGGAAGGCGGACGCCCTTGTATTTCCCGGTCAGGGAGCTTTCAAAAAGGCTATGGAAAACCTAAAAAGGCTGGATTTGATATCCCCACTGATGAGGCATATAGAGAAGGGTAAACCTTTTTTTGGGATATGCCTTGGTCTCCAGCTTCTGTTTGAAAGAAGTTATGAGCATGGAGAGGAAAAGGGTCTCGGCGTGTTTGAGGGTGAGGTCAGGCTTCTGCCAAAAGGGGTAAAGCTACCACACATAGGCTGGAACCAAGTTTGGCTTAAAAAGCGAGAGGGTCTATTTTTGGGTATAGAGGACGGAGACTATTTTTACTTTGTGCATTCCTACAGAGTTGTTCCTAAGGATGAAAGCATAGTAGCCTCTCTGACCGATTACGGGGAATATTTCGTGTCCGCCATCCAAAAAGATAACGTCTGGGCCGTTCAATTTCATCCCGAAAAGAGCCAGAAGAAGGGTCTAAAGCTTCTGGAAAACTTTAAACGTTTCGTGGAAAATCAGGAATAAGCAATAGCTTATAACCTTGATAAGCAGAGCTTATAATTTCTTAAGAAAAAATGCTATCAGGCTCCGAAAATGAGGATTATCCTTTTCTTAAAGTGTGCCTACGGGAGGCGTCGCTATGGAGATAGGAGGAAGTTTTTACGAAAAGAAGTATTACAGCACCTGTTATATGTGTGCTTGCAGGTGCGGGATTGAGGTCTATGTGAGAAACAACAAGGTAACTTACATA
>WFYK01000067.1 GCA_015490105.1 Aquificaceae bacterium
CCTCTCCCGTTCTGGGATTCCTTCCCTTTCTGGCAGCTCTCTGCTTAACGGTAAAGATTCCGAGTCCGGGTATGGCAACCCTCTCTCCGTTCTTGAGGGCTTTAGAGATGGCTGCCACAGCTGCCTTGAGGGCGGCATCTGCCTCCTTCTTAGTGATGCCCGCCTGCTTAGCTATCTCGGCAACAAGCTCAGCTTTCGTCATAGCACAACCCTCCCAAAAGGAATTAAAGCTGATATAGATAATACATAAACTTCCTGCCTTTTGCAAGCCTTTCGGTTGCCATATAACCGTCTTCCCCTTATTGGAGTTGACAACGATTCAGGTAGCGTTATAGTTATAATAACTACCTATAGGAGGTGACGATGTTTGAAAATTACGTTAAGTTACCGCCCAGATTCAGAAAAGCTTATGACCTCTTGTTGGAGAGGTTCGGACCCTCAAGTTTTAGATATGAAGAAACAGAGGAGGTCCTTAAGGAATACGCCAATAAAAAGGAAGTTCTTTCCAAACTTGAAAAGGCAGGACTACTTAAAGTGGAGGTTGATGAAAGAGATAGGAGAAGGCGTATCTACAGACTTATTCCCTTAAACACCGGCTCGGTCTCTAAGGACGAACTAATCAAGCTCCTTAAGAATGCGGCGGACCTGATAAGGACCCGTGTTGACTACAGGGTTCTGCTCATATTTCTCTTCTTTAAGGCTATAAGCGATAAGTATATAGAAAGGGAAAGGTATTACCTTTCCAACAACTACAGCAGAGAGGATGCGAGAACCCTCGCAAACTATGACATTTTGACGCTTTACGACCCCGAAAAGGGGAAACTCTACACATGGCAGGAGCTGAAATCTCCGGAGGAACTAATAAACGGTCTTTACAGGGTTGTAGATATGAATAGGGAGAAACTCAAGAACCTGAACCTTTTAATAGACAGAACAGGGCTCCCAACCCTTTTTAACTCTGAAAACGCCCATCTCGTAAACAAGCTCATAAACCTCTTCGGCAAGTTTGACTTTTCCAAGGTACCCTACGATGCGCTCGGCGATGCCTACGAGTGGATCCTTTACTACTTCGCCCCCACAAAAGCTAAAGAGGGAGAGATCTATACACCTATAGAGGTCAGCAGGCTTCTTGCCCATCTCGTAGACCCTGGGGATGAAGAAATTATCCTTGACCCCGCCTGTGGTTCAGGCTCTATGCTCGTTGAACAGTACCTTTACATAAAGAACGTAAAAGGTGTTAAAAACCCTTCTGTTGAGCTTATAGGTCAGGAGGCGAACGAGATAACCGCGGTCCTTGCAGAGCTAAACGCCATCCTCCACGGGATAAAGGACATATCCATAGAGGTAGGGGATTCCCTTATAAACCCCAAGTTTGTGGAAGCGGACAGGGTGGTTATAAACCCTCCCTGGTCTCAGGACGGATACGACGAAAGCACCCTGAAGCTGAACAAAGACTTTAGGAAAATCTACAAATTTGGCTTCACTCCCAAAAGCTACGCTGACTGGGCATGGATACAGCTCGTAGTCCACTTCACAAAAAAGAGGGCAGGGATAGTCATAGATCAAGGGGCACTCTTCAGAGGGGGGAAGGAGAAGAACATCAGAAGGCAGGTTCTGGAAGCGAAAATAATAGACGCGGTCATACTGCTTCCAGAGAAGATCTTTTATAACACCCAGGCGCCTGGGGTGATAATAGTCCTGAATAAGGAAAAACCTAAAGACAGAGAAGACAAGGTGATATTCATAAACGCGAGCAACGAGTTCATCCAACACCCGGAGGTAAAAAAGTTAAACAAACTGAGCGATGAGAACATAAGAAGGATAGCCAACGCTTACAGGGAGTTCAAAGATATAGAAGGGTTTTCCAAAGTCGTTTCCCTTGATGAGATAAAAAAGAACGACTATAACCTGAACGTTTCTCTATACGTTGCACCTGTAGTTGAGGAGGAAGATATAAACCTTGAGAAGGAGTTTGAAAAGTTTGAGTGTCTGCACAGGGATTACGTTAAGAGATATGAAGTAGTAAAGGGATACCTTGAGGAGCTAAAAAGGTTGGGGGCTTGACCGAATGAAAGGAAAGGATTATAATGAAAGCCACAACTATCTGAGGGAGGTTCCCCCTCCCAGGATTAACTATTCGGGGAGTTCCCCTCCCCATCGCTATTGTATATATTTGGATTTTGACAATATATACGGGGGATGCTTGGACTACCTCGGTATAAAAGCTACAGAACCTATATCTCCCTTGCAGGGGGCAGTTTTCTCTCGGGTGCTTGAATGCTTCCTAAGCAAGATCCCGTCTTTACTACTTAGCCATGAGGAGTGTGTGTTCATGAAAGCCTTTGCGGAGTATGAAAACCTCCCCCATTCAAAAGCATTTAAACCGGGTATTCAGATATTCCTTCACAACATAGGTATCAAACCTATAAGTCCTTTCGTATCTTCCGGTAAAAGGAAGAATAAGAACGCCTCAGACATAGCACTAACCTTGGAGGTAGTTAATGATCTTATTATTAAGAGAATTCCCGTTAGTTCGGTTGTAATCTGCTCTGGAGATATTGACTTCTATCCGTTGATTGCGTGGATAAGAGAGCATACGGATAAAGATATTTACATAATGTCTTTTTCAAAAAGAACTAGTCAAGTTTACGGTAGAGTCTTTGACTTTAAAGATAGTGAGAAGCTTATATGGTTTGATGATTTACTAAAAAGTTGTCTTAAAGATGTTCTGGAGAAAGAATTATCTAATTTGGGAAGCTATGTATCTGACCAAGGACTTGGGTGGTTTAAAGCAAAGGTCAAAGAGTTAATTCCCGAGAAGTATGCTTCAATTAAGTATATAGGTCAAAGTGAACTACCTATATTAGCAGGAGCAAACGAAAAGTGTGAAAAGTTTAAGGAAAAAGTTTTAGAAGGTTTGAAAAACTGGCTAAAAAAGAACGAATACGCCTCCACCGGGCTTATCATCACCAACTGGCTACCAAGATGGGATCTGGACCTGAGCGAAGAGGAAGCCAACGTATGCCTTAAGGAGATTATAGAAAGCGGAGACCTTGAAAAGGAAGGATTCAGGTTTGAGGGTGATTTAAAAGGGGACATGGTGATGGGCAGGATAGTTCCTATTTGATAGGAGGTTGGCATGGTTGAAATAGTCATAGGACCGCTTAAATCTGTTGAGGATGTGAAAGAGGTTATAAAAAAGCTATTCAAAGGAAGGAATGTAAAGGTTTATATCTTCGGCTCAAGGGTGAGGGATGAGCACACACCCAGAAGCGATCTTGATATAGGGTTTCTCTCCGAAGAGGACATAAGCTACGAGCTTTCTCTTCTGAGGGAGTTCTTGGAAGAGTCCAACCTTACCTTTGTGGTTGACATCGTTGACCTCAGCAGGACGGGTAGGGACTTCAGAGAGGCGGTAATGAAGGAGGGCAAGCTTTGGATAGACTTGAAAGGCAGTTAGAGGACTTTAAAAAAGCTATCACCAGGCTTGAAGAGGCTCTCAGCGTTGCAAAAGAGAACAAGAGTGATGAGCTTTACCCCTTCCTGAGGGACTCAGCCATCCAGAGGTTTGAGTTCACCTTTGAGATCTTCTGGAAGCTGGTTAAGACAGCTCTGAGGCGGTTGGAGGGTGTAGAGTGCAACTCCCCGAAATCCTGTATGAGGGAGCTTTTCAGGAACAAGTACATAGAAGAGCCTGAACTTGAAAAGCTCCTTGAGATGGTGGACGACAGAAACTTAACCGTTCACACTTACCACGAGGAGATAGCGGAAGAACTGTTCGGAAAGCTTGAGGGATATGCAACCCTGATGAGGGCAGTCGTGGAGGGAATAGAGGATGCACGAAGAAGGTAATAAAATTTTTAGTGGTGCCATGGACGAAAGAGCAAAACAGGAAGGTTATGTAGAGGGTTCAATAAGAGAAGTATACATAGAGAATTTTAAGTGCTTTGAAGAATTTGCAATAAAAGAATTTAACAAGATAAACATATTCTATGGAGATAACGATTCGGGAAAAACCGCACTGCTGGAAGCTATATACATATCGTTTTCCAACATAAACCCTAACGGTATCTTTGTTTTGCTAAGAAGTTTTCCTCTTGGAATAGTAGAAGGTTCTACTGAAGACTCTTGGGATTTACTATTTCACCGATTTGAATTTGGCGAAGGTGGAAAAATAAAGTTAAATGTGATATTTGAAAATGGACATAATTTAGAAACTGAAATCAGCAAACCTTTCCTTTACAAAGATATAACAATACAAACCGAAGAGTTAAGACAGGCGATAAATCCCCATTCTCTGTTTATAAGCTGGAAGTATGGGGAAGCCTTTAGAGAAGCTATCATAAACATTATCACACCTCAAGAGCTTCAAAGATTTAGAGGTGCTCAAGCAAACTATCCTTTTATACCTGTGCCGGAAATATCAGTTATACCTTACGGGGGTTTGAATTTCCCGCTTAAACACATATTCTTCTTTACTTCTTTAGGAAAACCTACAATAGAAAACTTAACAAATATCTACGGTGAAATAGTCAAAGAGAACCTAAAGGGCGTCTTAATGGAAGCTATTAGGAGCATAAAGCCGGACGTAGAGCATATAGACATCATTAACTTCGCAGGTGTGCCGTGCGTTGCATTTAAGTTCAAAGACGATGATGTTTACTACCCTATAAGTGCGGTCGGAGAAGGTTTCTCAAAGATATTTATGTTGCTGAGCTTAATGATAAAAAACAGGAACGGAATTTTACTGATTGATGAGATTGAAAACGGTCTATACTGGGAAGTGCAACCGATATTTTGGAAGTTCTTAGAAAAATTTGCTATAGAGTTTAACGTTCAACTATTTATAACTACTCACAGTTTTGAATTCTTAAAGAATATTGCTGAATCTACGGAGAATCCGGAAAGCATAAGCGGGTTCAAAATGAAGAGAATTAAGGGAAGAATAAAGTATTTTGAGCTAAAAGGCAAGGATTTCACCGAGCCGGTGCGGGAAGGGATAGATGTAAGATGACTCGTAAAGCAGAAGATAGAAAAATTGATAAGCCTTACGTTATCCTTGTAGAAGGCATCTTAGATAGAGCAATCTTAAACCTTGTTCTGAAGGACATAGGAGCAAAACACGAGAATATGAAAGGAATTGTAGAGAAAACGCAGGTTTTTGAAATAAAAGGAAAAGATAATTTAAAAGCAGGTTGGTTAAAGAATAAGATTAACGAAGCTGAAGAGACTATTAGAGCTATTCTCGTAATCGTAGATAAAGATGATGACTATCAAGCTACTGCACAGTCTGTAAATAGTTTCTTGGATAAATTTGACTGGATAAGGTTTAAGGACTACCTCATAATTCCAGAAGAGAATGCGGACGGTCAAGAACTGGAGGATTACTTAGTGGCAACGCTTGAAGAACTCGAGGACGATAGAGTTCAGAGGTTAGGTAACTGCATAAGAGAGCTATCAAGTGATAGGAAAATAGGTAAAAAGATTTTCTTTTCATACTTGCTTATAAATGACGACTGTGGTTATGAGGGGCTATCCGTATCCGATGAAATGCTCGGTAAATGTTTTGATGCGGGGAAATTAAACCTGATACGGGATAAGGTTCTCAGTTTCCTACAAAATGCTGAGGGTTTGGGAAATGAGGGTTGAGTTCTACAAAGAGAGGGATTTTCGGGAAACTAAAATAGGGGAGATACCGAAGGATTGGGAGGTGAGGAGGTTGGGGGATATTAGCGAAGTTAAAAGAGGCGCTTCTCCAAGACCAAAAGGAGATCCACGATATTTCTCAAATAGCTATACAGGCATACACTGGTTAAAAATCTCCGATTTATCCAAACACAAAAAGAGTATTTACTTGACTTATACAGACGAATTCTTAACTGAAGAAGGAAAAAGAAAAAGTGTTTACGTAGAGCCTGACACTTTAATAATTTCAAATAGTGGTACTGTAGGAAAACCTATAATAACTAAAATACCCGCATGTATTCATGATGGATTCTTAGCAATAAAAAATATAAAGAATGCTTGGCAAGAATTTCTATATTATTGGTTTGAATATAACGAAGAGAAAATAATAGCTTGTGCTCAACAAGGAACTCAAGCAAATTTAAATACAAATATAGTAAAAAACCTCCCTATCCCTCTTCCCCCTCTCCCAGAACAAAAAGCCATCGCAAGCGTCCTCAAAGAGTTTGACGACCTTATAGAGGTTATAAACAAACAGATAGAAACGCTCAAGAGAATCAAAAAGAAGATGATGGAAGTGTATTTTA
>WFYK01000068.1 GCA_015490105.1 Aquificaceae bacterium
CTTCAGGGACTACTTAACCGAAGAAGACGGAAAAGTCTTCGGAGATTGGTTTTTAATCCTTGACGAAGCCCACAAGGGAGACAAAGATGAAAGCAAAAGAAAAGTCCTGTTTTCAATACTCTCAAAAAAAGGATTTCTGTTTAACTTCTCCGCAACCTTCACGGAAGCGGAAGACATAATAACGACCGTATACAATCTGAACCTGAGCGAGTTTATAAACTCAGGATACGGAAAACAGATATACGTATCCAGACAAGAAGCAAGAGCCTTTAAGGAAAAAGAAGACTATACTGACAAAGAAAAAAAGAAAATAATCCTAAAAACCCTAATAACCCTTACCGCAATAAAAAAAGCCTACGAAAATATAAAAAAAGAAAAAATGTATCACCGACCCATGCTCGTATACCTCGTAAACTCCGTAAACGTTCAAGACTCGGACTTAAAACTCGTATTTGACCAAATATCAAAACTCGCAAAAGAGATAAACGAAGAAGTATTCAGCGAATGCAAAAAAGAGCTTCTGGAAGAATTTAAATCCTCAACTTATACCCTCGGAGAAAAAAGCGAAACACTGAAGTTTTTTGAAGAATTTTTAAGCTCAGTAGACATTAAGGAAGTATTAAAACAAGTATACAATTCGGAGACTAACGGAAGCGTTGAGTATATTATCAATCCGAATAACAAGAAAGAAATAGCCCTAAAACTTGATTCAAGCGATAGCCCCTTTGCACTTATCAGAATAGGAGAAACGACCAAGTGGATTAAGGAGTTTTTGCACAATTACAAAGAAAATGAAACCTTTGAAGAAAAAAGTTTCTTTGAAAACCTGAACGACGAGAACAATCCCGTAAACATACTCCTCGGAAGCAGAGCATTTTACGAAGGATGGGACAGCAACAGACCCAACGTAATAACATTTATAAACGTAGGAACGGGAACGGACGCAAGAAAGTTTGTCCTTCAATCCATAGGAAGAGGAATAAGAATAGAACCGGTAAAAAATAAAAGAAAAAGACTTAATTATCTCGCTGTAAACGACGAAAAACTAAAAGAAGTTTACGAAAAGTATAAAAAAGAATCAAAAACCCTTGAGACACTCGTAGTATTTGCAACAAACAGAAAAGCAATAGAGACAATCTTAACGGAACTCCAATTCGTAATGAAAGCACAAGGATACGAAACGGTAGAGCTTCAAGAAAATGAAAAAGCGGGAGAACTACTCCTTTTAATCCCGGTTTATAAAAAATCCGAGCAAAAGATTACCGACAAAGACAACCCGCCGAAGTTCAGAATGAGTGAAGCAAACTTAAAACTTTTAAAAACCTATGTAGAAAACACTCCTAAAGAAAAACTGATACTGGAAAACGAAATTTCTCCGAAACAATACAAGGAATTAAAAAAAGCTTTAAAAGAAAACGAGAAGTTGGTAAGTATAGACAATACTAAGAACTACAGAACCCTTAAAGCTCTTTTTGAAAACTTTACAAACTACTTAAGCGTTCAAACCGAAGAACTTAACAGTTTTAAAATCCTTCAAAACGAAATAGTTCACTTCAAAAAGATAAAAGTTAGAGAAGATTACCTAAAAGAATTTTCGGAAAAATTGGAGAAAGTTAAAGAAGGAAAAATGATAAGTGATGAAGAAAAAGCAAGGGAAGTTATGAAGCTTGTAGGAGAAGAAAATCTAAGCTTTGAGGAAGCATTAAGGAAAGTTCAGGAAAATTATAAAGACTTTGAAGAAATAGACGGAGTAAAGCTAAGAAAACTTTTACAGCATTACTACATTCCGATAGTTTACAGCAACGATAAAAAAGAGTGGATAAAACACATAATTTCAACGGAAAGCGAATACGAATTTATAGAAGCTCTCCTTAAGGTTTTAAATAAAATTGACGAAAAGTATGACTGCTGGATGTTCAGCAAACTTGACGAACACTTAGACAAGGAAATATACATACCCTATATAAGCGAAGGAAAACTTAGGAAGTTCATTCCGGACTTCATATTTTGGTTAAGGAAAGGTGAAGATTATACAATCCTGTTTATTGACCCCAAAAGCTACAAGTTTACGAATTACGAGAACAAAGTTGAGGGATACAGAGCAATATTTACGAACGGCAGTAAAGAGAAAGTTTTTAACTATAAAGGACTAAAAGTTAGAGTAAGACTAAAGCTCTTTACTCCCGAAGGTAAAGACAAACTCGGAGAAACATCGTATAAGGACTTCTGGATAGATAAGGGAACAATCCTTGACTATTTTTAATTACTAATTATCATCGAGGACTTCTAAGCACGGGAGAACTTTACCTTCAAGAAGCTCTAAAAAGGCTCCTCCTCCCGTAGACACAAAATCTATCGCGTTGTCGACTCCCGCAAGGTGTATGGCGTGATCGGTGTCTCCTCCACCCGCTATGGTGAGGGCGGGTGATTGAGCTATCATCTTTGCGGTTTCGAAGGTTCCGCTTTTGAACCTGTCGAGCTCAAAAACACCCATGGGACCGTTCCAGACGATCGTCTGAGCATCCGAGATAATCTCTTTCAAAAGGCTGACGGAAACGGGGCCTATATCCAAGCCTTTCCAACCTTCGGGTATCTCTTGCCACGGAACAACCTTTGTCGGGGTGTTGTCAGAGATCTCTTGGCCTATAACGAAATCAACAGGAAGGTAAAGTTTCACCTCCAATTTTTTAGCTACTTCGAGAATGTCCGTAGCAACCGGGATTAGATCATCCTCTACGAGAGAGCTACCCACAGAATATCCCATGGCCTTTATGAAGGTAAAGGCCATAGCCCCGCCTATGAACATCTTATCCACCCTTTTGAGGAGATTCTTTATGATCCCGAGTTTAGTAGATACCTTTGCCCCTCCTAAAATAGCTACCACGGGCCTTTGAGGATTTATCATGGCCCTTTCAAAGTAGTTAATCTCTTTCTCGAGCAAAAAGCCCATTACCGCAGGTTTTAGAAATTTGGGAACGAGATAAACACTGGCGTGTTTTCTGTGGCATGTTCCGAAAGCGTCACTCACAAACACCTCACCCAAGGAAGCAAGATCCTTGGCAAAGGTTTCATCTCCGTTTGTCTCCCCCTCGTGAAAGCGCAGGTTCTCCAGGAGCAATACCTCACCCTCTTTAAGTTTTTCTACTTCCTCTCTTACCTCCTTTCCAACGCAGTCGTTGACAAACTTAACCTGAGTCCCTATGAGGCGGGAAAGTCTTTTAGCTACGGGAAGGAGAGATAACTTAGGATCCATGCCCTTGGGCCTCCCGAGGTGGGACATCAGGATTATCTTTGCCCTTGCGTCCATAAGATACTCTATAGTGGGCAGGGAAGCTCTTATACGCGTGTCATCCACTATGTTGCCCTGATCATCCATAGGAACGTTGAAGTCTACCCTGACGAGAACCCTTTTCCCCTTTACGTCTACATCTCTGAGACTCTTCTTCCTTACCATAGCGCCTTTAATTATAAAGGCCCCTACGCTTGAAATAACCCCTTCAGGTTCGTAAGTTTTCTATAAACTTTCAGAGGGGGTGAAATTATGAGTGAGCAGAATAGATCTTCTGAGGTCCTTTTAAAAGTTCAGGAGAAGTATTTCCCTCCCGAAGAGATAGTAAAACGCGCTTGGATAAAGGATTACGAAAAGCTGTATGCTGAATCTATCAGGGACAGGGAAAGCTTCTGGGCTAAGGTAGCGGAAGAACTGCACTGGTTCAGGAAGTGGGATAAGGTTCTTGAGTGGAACTTTCCTTACGCCAAGTGGTTTGTAGGCGGAAAGACAAACATAACATACAACTGCCTTGACAGACACGTTCAAAACGGAAGGAGAAACAAAGTAGCTTACATATATCTCGATGAAGACAACAACGAAAGAAAGATTACCTACGGTGAGCTCCTTGAACTCGTTTGCAGGATAGCCAACGGACTGAAATCTTTAGGCCTCAAGAAAGGTGACAGAGTTTCCATTTACATGCCTAACACCATAGAGGCGGTAGCTACCATGCTCGCCTGTGCGAGGATAGGGGTTATCCACAGTGTGGTCTTTGCAGGTTTTTCAGAGGGAGCTCTGAGGACCCGTATAGAGGACGCTAAAGCCAAAGTGGTATTTACCGCAACCTACACGAAAAGAAGAGGTAAAAAGGTAGAACTCCTCCCCACGGTGAAAAAGGCTATAGAAGGTTTGGATTTTGTAGAAAAGGTGGTCGTTTGGGATAGAGACTCGGAGGGCATAAAGGAAGGAGAAAAATTTGTAGACTTTTACGAGCTTGTAAAAACTTCTAAACCTTACTGTGAGCCTGAGGAGATGGATGCGGAAGATCCCCTCTTTATCCTCTACACCTCGGGAACTACGGGGAAACCCAAAGGTGTTCTTCACACCACGGGAGGATACATGGTTCAAACCTACTTCACTTCAAAGGTTGTCTTCGACCTCCACGAGGATGATATCTATTGGTGCACCGCGGACATAGGCTGGATAACAGGGCACTCCTACATTGTCTATGGAATCCTCGCAAACGGTGTTACCTCCCTCTTGGTGGAAGGAGCTCCCGATTATCCTGATCCGGGAAGGTGGTGGAGCTATGTAGAGAAATACAGAGTTAACGTCTTTTACACCGCCCCTACGGCGATCAGGATGTTCATGAGATACGGAGAAGAGTGGCCTGCCAAGTATGATCTTTCTTCCCTGAGGATTTTAGGGTCCGTGGGAGAGCCCATAAATCCGGAAGCTTGGCATTGGTATTACAAGCACATAGGAGGAGAAAGGTGTGTAATCGTCGATACTTGGTGGCAAACGGAGACTGGATCCCACATGATAACTACAGTTCCCTCTTACCCTGCAAAACCGGGTAAAGCGGGTAAACCTATGTTTACGGTAGAGGTGGACGTTGTTGATAAAGACGGGAATCCTTTACCTCCTAATACGGTAGGATTTCTCGTTATAAAAACCCCTTGGCCTTCCATGCTCAGAACTTGCTGGGGGGAACCGGAGAGATACGAAAAATACTGGAAAACCATAGAGGGTGTTTACTTTGCGGGGGACCTTGCCTCCATAGACGAGGAAGGGTATGTGATGATCCTCGGAAGAGCGGACGATGTAATAAACGTAGCTGGACACAGGATAGGAACAATGGAGGTCGAGAGTGCCCTTGTGGATCATCCCTCGGTGGCTGAAGCGGCGGTTATAGGTAAGCCTCACGAAGTAAAAGGAGAATCCATAAAAGCCTTCGTTATTCTCAGAAAAGGGGTTGAGCCTTCGGAGAAGCTCGTAGAGGAGTTAAAGGATCACGTTAAAAAGGTTCTCGGTCCTATAGCGGTTCCTGAAGAGATAGAGTTTGTGGAGAAACTGCCGAAAACAAGGAGCGGTAAGATAATGAGGAGGGTTCTAAAAGCTAAAGAACTCGGCCTGGACGTAGGGGACGTGTCCACACTGGAGGACTGAATGGCAAGAAAGAGAATAGGGGAGCTTCTTGAAGAGCTGGGCTATGTTACGAAGGATCAGATAGAGGTTGCACTCGATGTTCAAAAACTCAACGGAAAGAGCTTGGGGGAAATCCTCGTAGCTCTTTCTTTTGTGTCCCCTCAAGAACTTGCTCAGGCCATAGCTTATCAAGCGGGCAAAGAATTCATAGATCTTACCCTCTACACACCTTCCTTAGAAGCTCTAAAGGTTTTAGACAAACAGACCGCCCTTCAGCTGGAGGCCCTGCCCTTAAGTTTAAGCGATGGAAAACTCAAAGTAGCTGTCTCAGATCCCTTTAACATCAACATCGTAGACATACTCAAACGAAGATCGGGAATGGATGTGGAGATAGTAGTAGCTGACAGAGAAAACATACTCAGAAGCATAGAGATATACTACGCGGAACTTGAAAGCCCCTTAAGGGAGCAGATAAGGGAACAGATAAAGCTTGCCCAGCAAGGGGAGGCTAACGTTCCAAGACTCGTAGAGCTGATACTCAACCACGCCATAGTGGAAAGAGCTACTGACATACATATGTCTCCCGAAGACATAGCTTCTCATACCTTCTTCCGTATAGACGGGGTTTTGCACCACTATTACTCCCTACCCAAAGACCTTCATCCCGCTGTTGTTTCGAGGATAAAGATCCTCGGAGGTATGGACATCTCCGAACAGAGACTTCCCCAAGATGGGGGGTTCTCTTACACCTTCGTGGGTGAGAGCTACGATGTTAGGGTTTCCACCATACCGACTGCTTCAGGAGAGAATGTGGTTATGCGCCTTCTTCCCAAAAACCTTTCTCTCTTTAACCTAAAAAACCTTGGCTTTGAACCAGACATTCTAAAGAGATTCGAAGAGGTTATCTCAAAACCTCACGGTATGATCCTCGTAACGGGTCCCACAGGCTCCGGAAAAACTACGACCCTTTACGCTTCTTTAAGGAGGATAAACTTCCTGCGTAAAAATGTCCTCACGGTGGAAGATCCAGTAGAGTATAGATTTCCTTTTATCAAGCAGACCCAAGTTAACGAAAAAGCAGGATATACATTCCCTGTAGCCATAAGACATTTCTTGCGCCAAGATCCTGACGTGATCCTGATAGGTGAGATAAGAGATGAGGAAACCGCAGAAATGGCCTTGAGGGCAGCTATTACAGGCCACTTGGTTCTTTCTACCCTACATACTAATGACGCGGTAAGTGCTATTCCAAGGTTGGTAGATTTAGGAATAAAGGAGTATATGATAGCTTCGGGGTTGCTGGCGGTATCCGCCCAGAGATTAATAAGGAAGGTTTGCGAATTCTGCGCTCAAAGGTATAGAGCTTCCAAGGAGTATCTTAGAAAGTTTGGATTTTCCAAGAAATCTATAGAATCCATAGTTGCCTCGGACACGATAATAATCAGAAGAGGTAAAGGATGTGAACACTGTAAGGGGACGGGATATTTAGGAAGAACCGCGATAGTAGAACTTATGGTTATGGATGAAGAACTTGGAGACATGGTCGTAAGAGGGTATCCTCCTATGGCTATAATTCACAGAGCCAAAGAGAAGGGTATGAGAACTCTGAAAGAAGACGGCCTCGTTAAAGTTATAAAGGGAGAAACTACACCCGAAGAGGTAATGAGAGTAGTAGGCTGATGCCTTACTATCTCGTAAGAGCTATAGATCCTTCAGGTAAGAAGACGGTAAGAACCTTAGAGGCGGACAACGAAATCCAGCTTCTGAACTTTTTAGAGTTTTTAAATCTGACCCCCTTAAAAATTTCAAAACAACCTGAATTTGTAGGTAAGTTCATACGATTCTTGTCATTCAAAAGGATAAAGAGAAAACATTTGATAGACATGTTTGAAAATCTGCACCTTCTTGCCAGATCGGGTGTTCCATTGGGTGTGGGTCTTTGGGATCTGGCGGAAGATATGGAACACCCTGCGGTCAAAGATCTCCTGCAAGACGTAGCTTACAGACTCCAGAGCGGAGAGTCTATTTACTCCGCAATGAAGAGGTATGAGAAGGTCCTCGGTTCTATAGCGGTCAGCTTGATAAAGATAGGTGAGGAGACGGGAAGTTTAGACAAGGTGTTCAAAGACATAGCTGATCACTACAGCAGGATAGAAGATTTTGTAAGTAAGACAAAACAAGCTCTTATATACCCTGCTTTTGCTCTCGTCGCTGCCTTGGGAGCCCTTACCTTTTGGCTCGTATACGTTCTTCCAAAGATAGGTCAGCTTTTTAAAAATCTTCAGATGGATCTCCCCGCTATAACCGTCTTCGTAATGAACCTTTCTGATTTTGTAGCGAGATATTTCTCTCTGATAGCTCTCGCCTTCGCAGGTATGCTTGTCGCTTTCTTTATAGCGAGAAGATACAGCGAACGTTTCAGATATATGTCAGATAAAGCTTTGCTCAAAACACCGGTTGTAGGGACAATAATAGCGAGTTTCAACTATGCTTTCTTTTCGGAATATATGAGGCTGATGCTGACCGCAGGTGTTAGTGTTTTTGAAGCTCTTCAGACTTTGGAGCAGTCGGTATCCAACAGGGTCTTTAGAAGAGCGGTGACCTTGATAAAGAATACGGTCTCCGAGGGAGGAAGTATAAGCTCAGGAATGAGGGCATCTAAAATTTTTCCTGCCCTTATGGTCCGTATGGTTTCGGTAGGTGAAGAGACAGGGGGTTTAGATGACCAGTTTAACTTCCTTTCCGAATATTACTACAACAGGCTTGACTATATAACTCAAAACATAGCGAAGATAATAGAACCTGCGGTGATAATAGTGGTGGGTGGTTTGATGGCTCTGATAATGGTTAGCCTTTTGCTCCCCATATACGATCTTATTTCCCGCTTGGGAAGAAGCTAAACCTTTATATCTATCTTCCTCCCTTCACCCTTCAGCGCCATTTCCAAGAGAGCTTTCATTTCCATGGCACTTGCTTTTGCTGCTACCGCCCTGTCTTGGGGTGAAGGGTTTGCGGGAGCGAGTGCTGCCCTCTTGACCCTTCTCGCTATCTCTACTGTCTCTTCAGGTGTTCTCCCCTCCTTCAGCTTTATGGGCACCTCCCCTCCCACTATATACATCCTGCCGTCGGGCCCTTTTTTGTATTTGTATCTTACGGGACCCGCCAAGTCTCCGGCCACCGCCTTGTGGGCCATTTCATGGGTCTTTACTTGCTGTTCCCTCAACCTCAGGCGCTGGAGTTCTAAAAGCTCTTGAAGTGACATCTCCGAAATCCTCATAACTCCACCACCTTACCGGGGTTGAAGAGGTTTTCCGGATCAAAGAGCCTTTTTATACCTTTTAATATCTCGTAGCCCACATCTCCAAACTGCCACCTTAGGAACTTCCGCTTAGTGAGGCCAACTCCGTGCTCACCCGTTATAGAACCGTGGTAAGAAAGGGCAAGTTCAAACACCTCATCTACAGCTTTCTCCGCCCTTTCTTCCTCCTCGCGGTTTGCTTTATCGTATAGGAAGTTTACGTGAAGGTTTCCGTCTCCTATGTGTCCGAAAACTACCATCAGCAGATCGTATTTGCGCGCGATCTCCCTGAGTTTAGGTAGAGCTTCCGAAAGGTAACTCCTTGGGAAAACTATGTCTTCGTTGATCTTCCCGGTCTTTAGGTTTCCCAGAGCGGGTCCCAAGTTCTTCCTCGCGGTCCAAAGTTTTTGAGCTTGATCCTCGTTTTCGGAAACCTTTACCTGAACGCCGAGATTTTCGAGCAAATCTCTCACTTGGTTTATCTGATCCTTTACGGAAGATGAGGTTCCGTCAACCTCTATGAGGAGCAAAGCTTCTGCGTCTTTTGGGAGGCCTACGGGTTTGAAATCTTCCACTGCCCTTATAGCATCCCTGTCCATAAACTCTAAAGCGGAAGGAAAGATCCCGGAGGTTAGTATCTTCGTAACCGCGGTCCCTACTTTCTCCAAAGAGTCAAATATAGCTAACGCGGTTGCTCTCGCAGGGGGTTTAGGTATGAGCTTTAGGATCGCGGAGGTAAGGAGTCCCAAGGTTCCTTCAGACCCTACAAAGAGCTTAGTAATATCGTAGCCCGCTACATCTTTGAGAATAGGATTCCCTGTCTTTATAGTCTTTCCATCCTTTATAACCGCCTCTATACCTAAAACGTATTCACGGGTAACCCCGTATTTGAGGCACCTCGGCCCACCCGCATTTTCCGCAATGTTCCCTCCTATGGTCGAATACTTGAAAGAGGAAGGGTCTGGCGGATAAAAGAGGCCGTATTTTTCCACCTCTTGCTGAAAGTCATAAGTAACTACACCAGGTTCTACGAAGGCGGTGGCGTTGTCAATATCTATCTTGAAGCGGTTCATTCTCTCAAAGGAAATGACCACTCCTCTTTCGGAAGTGGGAACCGCCCCGCCCGTAAGACCTGATCCCGCACCTCGCGGAAACATGGGGATCTTCTCCTCATAGCAAACCTCAACGATCTTTATCACGTCCTCTCTGCTTTCGGGAAAGATCACCGCGGAGGGAACAGCCCTCTCTATGGGTATGGGCGTAGCGTCGTAAGAGTAGAGCTTCCTCTCCACTATGGAGGTGTTTACCTTCTCTTTTCCTATTGCCTTCTTGAGCCTATCTATAGGATCCCTTTTTAAAATCCCGAGCATAATAAGTTAAATTATTCCCAATGGTTGAGGTTTTGTATTTTTCAATCCTGCGAGAGAAGATAGGAAAGGAAAGAGAGAGCCTTGAGTTTGAAGGATCCGTATCAGAACTGAAAAAGCTGATCGCGGGAAAATACCCTCAGGTTAAGGAAATATTAGAGAGCGTGCGTTTTGCGGTGAATGAAGAGTATGTGAACGAAGAAGCTAAAGTAAAGGACGGTGATAGGGTAGCACTTATCCCTCCGGTGAGCGGTGGTTGATGAAAAAGGCGGTAATTTTCTTAAAGGACTCGGAGGAAGTAGTCAGAGATGCAGGCGAGATAAAGACATTTCTCGAGGATAGGGGTTTTTCAGTTAAGGTTTTAAAGGTAAGCAGGTCACCTTTGAAAGGTATAAGCCTGAGAGGATACACTCTGGGTGTAGTCATCGGCGGGGACGGAACCTTTCTGGCTTCCGCGAGGATAGCTTCCCGCTTCGGTGTTCCTCTTGTAGGCATAAACAGGGGTAGGTTCGGCTTTTTAACGGAAGTGAGTATCGATGAAGCTCCGAGGGTTTTAGAAACCATCCTAAGGGGTAAAGGAAGAAAACAAAAAAGGATCATGATCTCGACCTATCTCATCCGCGGAGGAAAAAAGAGGTATATGGGGGAATTTTTAAACGATGTCGTGATCTCCAAAAGTTCCATAGCTCGCATAACGGAAATAGAGGTGTCTGCCAACTCCCGTTTTATGGTTCACATCTACGGCGACGGGGTGATACTGGCAACGCCCACCGGGTCCACCGCCTACGCCCTTTCCGCGGGAGGACCTATAGTCTATCCCGATTCGGAAAATCTCGTATTCGTCCCCATATGCCCCCACACCCTTTCCAACCGTCCTGTAGTTTTACCTTCCAATTTTTCCGTTTCTTTCAGGGTTTTGTCCCCAGACAGAGCCTGTTTTCTTACTATGGACGGCCAAAAGGGAACATACCTTATGCAAGGAGACGTAGTTGAAGTAAAAAGATCTAAGAGGGTTTGCAAAATATTCCTCCATCCTGAAAAGGACTACTTTGAGATTTTAAGAACAAAGCTTATGTGGGGAAGCTAACGAGTTTATGGGGATTTTTATGCTCAAGGACCGCTGTAGTCCAGGTTATATTTAAAACCATGCGAGCGGTGAAGGTTTTAGTTGTAAGTCTTTTGCTTTTTGCAGGTCTTTCACTTGCCAAGGAA
>WFYK01000069.1 GCA_015490105.1 Aquificaceae bacterium
AAGGGAAACTGAGATCTTTAAGAGAACAGGAGTTCCCATGTGCATTTTGCTTATAGACATAGATCACTTCAAAAAGATCAACGACACATACGGACACAGCGCAGGGGACAAGGTTCTTAAGGCTGTTTCTCAAGTCTTAGCAAAGGACCTCAGGGTAAGTGATGCGGTGGGAAGGTGGGGCGGTGAAGAATTCCTGGTTATACTTCCCGGAACAAATATAAAAGACGGACTCACAGTTGCCCAAAGACTGAGATCCAACGTGGAGAAGGAAGTTAAAAAGATCACTGGGTTTCCCGTCACTGTATCCATAGGCGTGGCTTGTCTTGAAGAGGGAGACGATCCAAAAGGACTTCTGGACAAGGCAGACAAAGCCCTATACCTGGCAAAATCGAAAGGCAGGAACAGGGTAGAGGTCTTTAAAAGTCAAAGTCCAGATCCTCATCGTCGGGCTCAACGTTAAAGTTGGTGGGAACACCCCTGAGACTCAAGGCGGTTCGCTTTAGATCTTCCAAGTAACGGACTATTTCATCATACATTCCCATCATGGCTTTTACCCTCGCGTATTCTTCCCCGGTCAGCTTGCGGGTTTTAGCGATCTTTTTGAGAGCTATCTTAGTCAAGGTAGCCTTTCCGTATTTTTCCTGCCATTCTTCCCAAAACTCCGCTGTGTTGATGGGCTTTTTAACGAGGAAATACTCTATCTGGGAGACCTCTTGGAGGAGTTCGATCTCGATAGAGTTGGTGTTTTTCATCTTATCACCTCCTTCTATTAAATCTTAAGCCTCCCTCCGACCTTTGGCTGTGGAAAAGAACCCGGCCAAGATAAGTCCTGTAAGATTTTGAACTACGCTAAAGATGGCGGACGGCAAAGCACTCACAGGACTGAAAAATTTAAGGGCAAGCACGGTAGAGAGTCCGGAGTTTTGAAGACCCACTTCTATGGAAAGGGCCCTTATCTCTTTCTCGGACAGGCCGACTACCTTTCCGAAGGCAAAACCGAAAAGATAACCGAGAAGGTTGTGAATGATCACCACAGCGAGAAGGGAAAAACCAACACCCTTTAGATCTTCTTTGCTTAGGGCAAAAATGATAGCTATTATCAGAGCTATAAAAATGACCGCAAGCAAGGACAAGAGATCCTCTACCTTACGCGTGTCTATTTTGAGTAGGTTTTTGATAATCATGCCCACAATTACCGGGAGGACCACAATCTTTAAGGTAAAGAGTGCCATATTCCAGAAGGGAACCTCTACCATCCTACCTACTAGGAGATAGGTCCAGAGGGGTGTAAGAAGTGGGGAGACCAAGGTAGAAAAGCTCGTCATTGAAACCGAATAGGCAACATCACCCTTCGCTAAGAAGGTTATCAGATTAGAAGCGGTTCCACCCGGCGCTGATCCTACAAGGACCGTCCCTACAGTTAAGGGTGTGCTCAGAGAAAAGACGGCTCCGAGTATGTAGCCCGTTACGGGCATGATGGAAAACTGAAGAAAAGATCCGTATAGGATCTTGTATGGCTTTTTGAATACCCTTAAGAAATCATCCCACGAGAGGGTAAGACCCATGGCTGTCATGATCAGTGCAAGAAGGGGAACTATCAGGTCCTTGAGAGGTGCGAAAAAATCAGGAAACGCAAGTCCTAAGAAGGAAATAAGAAGAAGCAGTAGCAGGTGAAGAAAAAGGCGCTTCATAGATTCCTTACATGATATCTAAATACTCCGTAGAAGATCAAAGCCCTGAGGAACATCTCCACGGTCATGAAGGTCCAAGGAACGAGGGGTGTGGACCAAAAGGCTAAAAACAGATAGGAGGGGATTATCCTGAAAATCCAGAAAGAAAGGATGTTTACGATCATCGTGCTGAAGGTTTTCCCCATACCTTTTAACGCTCCTGAAAATATAACCGCGTAAGCCATAGGAACTTGGGATATGCCCACGATAATGAGATAGTAGACCGCCCATTTTATGACTTCTTGATCCCTCGAAAAAGGAAGAACGAGGTATTGAGGAAAGGCTATTAGGATCAATCCCCCTATACCCATGAGGAAAGCGGTAACGTGAGCGGTAAGGTAAGTTCCCTTAATCAATCCTTGCCAGTTCCGGGCTCCGTAGTTTTGTCCTGCAATAACGGTAGAAGCCACCATAAAGCCAAAACCTATCATGAAGGATATACTCTCCACCCTGAGACCTATCTGGTGCGCTGCGAGAACTTCATCGCCAAAGCGGGCGGAAAAACCTAAAAATACGTTGAAAGACAAACTCGTTATGCTTCTTTCAACAGCGGAAGGAAGTCCTACGCGAACGACCTCGTAGAATGTCCCCGGATCGATCGAAGGTCTTAGCTTAAAAGGTTTTCCCTTGAAGATCATGAGTAAGGTATACGTCACAAGGGCGAAACTCTCCGAAAGGACTATCCCCCAACCCGCACCCTCTACCCCCAAACTTGGAAGGCCGAACTTTCCATAAATCAGAGTATAGGAAGTTCCTATGTTTATAATGTTCATAGCTATAGCTACTTTCATGGGTGTTTTCGTATCTCCCGCACCGCTGTAAGCGGAATAGAAGGTATTCGTCAGAAAGCCGACCGTTATGAAGGTAAAGATCGGATCGAGGTAATCCTTCGATACGCTGATTACCTCCCTTGAAGCACCCAATAGGCTCATTATCGCTATGGAAAAATCCACACCCCAAAAGGTAAGCGGTAGTGCAATTAGGAGCGAAAGGATCATTCCCGCAACGAATACTGGAGAGGGATCTTTCCCCGCACCTACTCTTTGGGCTACAAGCACGTTGGTTCCCGTATAGGAGACCGCCATGAGGGAGTAGATGAACCAAAGAACACTCAGGCTAAAGCCCACACCAGCGACCGCGGATGCGGAAAGACCCGAAACGAGGATCAGGGAAACAGAGTTTTCCGCTGTGTATAGGAGGTTCACCAAGATTACCGGGTAAGCGAGACGAAAGATCTTCTTCAGGTTTTCTTTCAGGGGTGCGGAGGGGTCTATTAGGATCATTCAGTTTTCGATTTTACCTATGAGAACCAAAAAGGACTCTCCCTCGTAGCCTTGAGCGGGCATTCCTATATCTATATCCCCGAAAACATAGTGAACGAAAACAGGATAAGGATATTCCTTTATCTTAACTATGCCCTTTGCTCTGTAGACACTATCGGGCAGAGACTTTAAAAAACTTTCCAACTCTTCGTAGGGGACTTCTTTGCCAAAGCTTACAACACGCTGATCCATGTGGTCGTGCGAGTGAAGATGGATATTTTCCTTTACCTGTATAGGATCTCCCACACCTTCGAAAACTTCAGCTGGGATCTTCCCTCTGACAGCACGGTAGATTTTGTAGATGTTTTTCTTCTCCTCTTTCACAAACAGGTTCTCGAGTTTGTAATTTTCCTTTATCTCTTTTATTTTCCTTTCAACTTCGAGAGCTTGATCTTCGTTGACTAAATCGAGCTTGTTGAGGACTATGATGTTTGAAGAGGCTATTTGGTATTTGGCTGTATCTTCCTTCTCATATTTGGGAAAGTTTTTTGTGTCTATAACGCAAATTACCCCTTCTACCGCGGTGCCCACCGTTTTTAGGCTGAAGATTATAGGGAAAGGTTCCGATGTTCCGGAGGTTTCCACGACTATAACTTCCGGGTTGTAATCTTGCATAAGCCTCAGAACCGCACTTTCAAACTCTTGTGAGAGCTTACAGCATATGCACCCTTCCTCTATTTCAATAACCTCCGAGTAAGCGTTTTTCAAAATCTTTCCATCCAGACCGACTTCGCCGAACTCGTTTACCACAAGAGCGACCCTTTTATCTTTCAAGTGCTCTTTCAAAGAATTCAAAATAAGTGTGGTCTTTCCGCTTCCCAAGTATCCAGTAACAACGTAGGAAGATATCAACACCTACCCTCCTTAAAGAATTTCTTTACGAACTCCACCGCCTCCTCCTTGGTTTTTACCTTACCTTCTATCTGTGCCTCCTCGAGGGCTTTCTTTATTTCACCTATAGTTTTTCCGGGACCTATCCCTAATACTTCCATGATCTCGTAACCGTTGAGCAAAGGCTTTACCTCAACCTTTTGGGCGTTTTCCTCCCTGAAGCGCCTTAAGTCTTCCACAGTTTTCAAAAGCATCTCTATTTCCTCTTTAGTATCCCCCGAGGCGATCGCATCCGCTAAAGCGAGCAGGAACAGGTGAGGTGTTAATTCACCGCACTCCCTCCAAAAGTTTACCCTTCCTTTGTCTTTGAGCTGTCCCCTTTCAAGAGCTTCCCTAAGGTAGAAGGGTCTCAGATGGTATCTAACGAGTCCGCTAACAAACTTTGTCGCTTCCTCACCCCATCTGAGGCGCTTCCCCACCTCCTCTACGATCTTCTGGCCCACCTTGTCGTGATTGTAGAAGGTTACTTTACCTTCCCTTATTTGGAAGGTTTCCGGCTTTCCTATGTCGTGGAATAGAGCACCCCACTTGAGGAGTTCTATATCGGAAAACTCTCCCAAGAAGGTTTTGGCACCGAGTTCTTTGACAAGATCTTTTACTTCTTCACTGTAGACTTTGCCTGAAAGGATGTCTTCGAGTGCGGATAGAGTTTGAAAGGTGTGTTCGTCGAGGGGATATATGTGATGCTCTCCTTGATCTTTTATCTCTTTTAGTCTTTCCATTTCAGGTATTATTTGGCCCAAGATACCCTCGCGGTAAAGTTTCCTAATAACTTCGGAAGACCTCTTTGCCCGCATAATCTTAAAGAGTTCTTGGGTTATCCTCTCCGGAGGGGCTTTCTTTATGATCTTTGTATTTTTACGGGAAAAGTCCAAAAAGTCTTCACTTAGCTGAAGATCCTTTTCTAAAGCTATCCGAAAACCCCTTAAGATCCTTACAGGATCCTTCTTCAGGTTCTCCAAAGAAACGGGCCTCAATACGCCCTCTTCCAAGTCCCTTATACCGCCGGTAGGGTCAAAGATTATCGTCTGCTTTGCTCCGACACTCAGAACATCGTCGAGACTCACAGCCATAGCGTTAGCGGTAAAGTCTCTGTCTCTGAGGTCGTCTTCGAGTGCCTTTTCTAAATCTTTTCCCTTTATCTGTGCAAAATCAAAGCGATACCTGTATGGAGGTAGGTTCAAAACGACTGTTGCGATAACGGGCCTCTTTATTAGAAACCCCTTCTTCTCAAAGACGAAGAATTCACCCCCTATCCTTTCCGCAAAGGCTTTTGCTACCTTTACCGGATCCGCGGTTACGAGGAGATCCACGTCCACGTTGTAACCTATCGGTTCTCCTAAGATGCGATCCCTTACCCAGCCTCCTACAATAAAGCAGTAGTCTTCTCTGGGCAGAACCTTTGCAATGTCATCAAAGTAAGAGAGGTAAAAGTTTAAGCCGTGGAGTGTGTGCTTCCCAGACTGAACTATCTCCATACCTTAAAATTTAAGGTATGAACGTGGACAGAGAGGAGATTTCCAAAAAGGCTAAGGAGATCGTAAAACCCATAGTAGAGGGGATGGGCTACAGGCTCTTTGATGTGGAATTCAAGCCGGAACGCGGGTGGGTTTTGAGGGTGATAATCGACAAAATAGGAGGAGTAACTATAAAGGACTGTGAAGAGGTAAGTAAGCGTATAAGTGCTCTCTTGGACGTGGAGGATATTATTCCTTTTTCTTACATGCTTGAGGTCAGCTCCCCGGGTCTCACGAGGGAGCTTGAAAAACCAGAACACTACGAGTTTTTCCTCGGAAGGCTCGTGAAGGTGGTTTTGAGGGAACCCGTAGGTGGCAGAAGAGAAGCTCTCGGATATATTGAAAAGGTTAAGGAAGGTATAATAACCCTGCGGGAAAGGGAAGGAGGTGAAATTCTCCACATACCCTTCTCCGCAATAGCGAGGGGCAGGCTGGAGCCGGAATCATGGTAAAAAACATAAGGAAACTTATAGAGCAGGTAGCCAAAGAGAAAGATCTGCCCGAAAGGGTAGTGGAATACGCTCTTAAAAACGCCATAGCTATAGCGATCAAAAAGGACAAGAGGATAAAAGAAAAGCTTGACATTGAGTTCACCGACGAAGGCATAAAGGTATACATGGTAAAAGGAAAGTCGAAACTGCCCTTAGAAATTTCCACTGAGGATGTAAACAGGATAGCAGCTTACGCTGCGAAGGAGGAGTTCATAACCGAACTCGAACGGGCGGAGAGAGAAAGGGGTTTTCTTGAATACAAGGAGCTCGAAGGAGAGGTGGTAACGGGTATAGCGAGAAAGATCTTTGAAAACGGGAACGTCCTCGTGGATCTGGGGAAGGTAGAAGCAACACTCCCCAAAAGAGAGCAAATCCCGGGAGAAAGCTATAAGGTAGGTGACAGGGTAAAAGCCTTGCTTTTGGAAGTTAAGAAGGTCAAAGGCCTTCCCAGGCTTACCCTCTCAAGAACGCATCCCCTCTTTCTGAGAAGGCTCATGGAAACGGAAATACCTGAGGTAGCAGAAAAAGAAATAGAAATAAAGGCGGTAGCGAGGATTCCGGGTGAAAGGGCTAAAGTGGCGGTATACGCGAAGGATTTGAAGATGGATCCCGTAGGCGTGGTGGTAGGTTTGAGAGGCTCACGTATACAGCCCATCTCCGAAGAGCTAATGGGCGAGAGGATAGATGTGATAAAGTGGACCGAGGACGAAGAGGAGTTTATAAAAAGAGCTCTTTCTCCCGCACAGCCCACCGCGGTTCTACTCTTTCCAGAAGAAGGAAGAGCGGAGGTTGCGGTTCCCAAGGATCAGCTTTCCCTCGCTATAGGAAAGAAAGGATCAAACGTAAAACTTGCCCACAAACTCACTGGCTGGCACATAGACGTTATGTCCGAGGAAGACTTCGAGCGCTTGCAAACCTTAAGAAATTCTAATAAGGAAGGCAATGTCTGAAAACTCCGTAAGGCTTACCGTAGAGAAGCTCGTCTACGGGGGTTACGGTCTTGCCCGTGAGAACAACAAAGTTTTTCTGGTCAGATACTCCGCTCCTAAGGAGTTCGTGGAGGCGGAGATTCTCGAAGAA
>WFYK01000070.1 GCA_015490105.1 Aquificaceae bacterium
CTACTACATAATACTCTTCCCCGTTTATTAGGTGCCTATAAGGGATTGAAACTTCTCCCTCTTGAACTTTTCCAGCCTCGCCTTGAAGGTTTATTAGGTGCCTATAAGGGATTGAAATACGGTCGTTGTGAGAGCCTACCTTCCCAGTCCGGATGTTATCTCAGTAAGCGGAAGAATAACGCTGATGACTATTATTCCAACTATCACGCCGATAATCAGTATGGAAAGGGGTTCCACAAGCCTTATCCAGAAACTTATAACTTTTAGAGCTTCCCGCCTGTATAGGTCCGCAAGTAATGAAAGCATCTTTTCAAGCTCACCGCTGTTTTCTCCGGTCTCCACGAGGTTTACAAAAAGGCTGGGAACTACCTTGACCTTTTTAAAAACCCAAGATAAGTTCCTTCCTCTTTCTATTTCCTCCGCAAGCGGTTCGAGTTCCATTTTTAAATAGGTATTTGACAAACTCTTTACAGCTATTCGGTAGGCTCTCACGAGAGGGACGGAAGAAGCAAGGGTCATGCTCAGGGTATAAGCTAATCTGGATAGATCTAAAAAGAGAGCAATTCTCCCTGCTACAGGAAGTCTCAAGAGCATCCTATGAAAAATTTCTTTCTTTATGCTCTTTCTCTTCAGGAAAAATACCAATGCAAATACGGGTAGCAGGAAAAGCGAGTAACCTACCGCGTCAGAAACAAAGAGGATAGCCTTGGTTATCAAAGGAAGATCCTTCCCTAAGCTTTCTAAGACACCAGCTATCTTGGGAACCACGAACTTTATCGCTACAACAAGAGCTAAAAAACTAAAACCTATAACTACTGATGGGTAAGTGATCGCGTTGAGGACCTTGGATTTCATATCTGAGATTGTTTCCAAGTGCTTTGCTACTATTTCAAACACTCTCTCTAAGTTTTCTCCCGTTTCCGCAGCGGTTAGCATCTCGGAAAGAAACTCAGGGAATATCCCTACCTTTTTAAAAGCTTCTGAAAGACTTTCCCCTTTTTCTACATCCGTTTTTATTTGAAGGAAGGCGGAAGAGAGTTTTTTGTTTTCTACTTGAGAGGAAAGAAGATCCAAGGCCTGAACGAGAGGTATACCCGCCCTGAGCAAAACCGAAAGTTGGTATAGGCCAAAGGAAATATCCTCCTCCGAGACCCCGTCTCCAAAAAGTTTAAAAGTGAGGTGAAGTTTTTCTTTTTTAGCTTCTCTAACAGAAAGGGGCAAGATCCCATCCTCTCTGAGTTTCTTGACAGCTTCCGTTTTAGTAGGGGCTTCCACCCTTCCGTTTATCTTTCTCCCATCCTTTAAACCTTCATACAGGAACACTCCCATCAGAACACCTTCAAGTAGATGATCCTGTTCCTTGCTCTGTCGTAAACAGCTTCAAAGGTCGTCTCCTCCTCTTTGGACTTAACCGTTAAGTTTATTCTAAAGTGGGTGCTTTTTACATCTATAACATCTTGGATGCGGTATAGAATGTCGAAAGTAAATCCTTCCACGAGAACAAGGTCTTGCAAATTTCTGAAGGGTTTCTTTTCTCTGTAAGCTATTATCCTGTCCGCAAGAGAAGAATCTATACGGGGGTCCAAAGCCATAAGGACATACTTAGGGGCAGTGTTGACATTGATCTTACCGGAAGAGTAAACTGTCACCAAGCTCAAAAGACCCGGATAGGAGACGTTACCGTAAGATTTTCCGTAAAGATCCTCCTTTTTGAACCCCATGTAAAGTAGCTCTTCTACCGAGTCGAGGGCTGATCCTTTCGGCGGATAATCACTTAAGGGAGCGGATCCTTTTCCCATCCATCCGAGAACCACATCCACGTAAGCACTGCTTATGTCAAGAAGTTCAAGAAGACGGGCAAATATCTCCTTCTGAATCCTACCCTTAGGAAGTGTGTTCAAATTAAAAAACCTATCCTCATCGTAGATGCTTATTTCAATGCTCCCTTCCTCCGTTTCAAACACAAAGGGGAGGGCCCAGCGATCTTGCAGGGTGTCTATGCTCTGATCCTCGCGCCTTAGAGCTTCCAAAACGAAAGGGAGTGTAGAGACCGCAACGTGGTATGCTTGCTGTTTTCTGTAGATATTTTCGGTAAAGTTCCTTAGAGAAGAGACGGAAGAGATCGTCTCATAAACCTGATAAGAGAGGGCTAAAAACAGCCCTATTACGAGAACTATGATCATTTAGTAAGCGTAGAAAACCCCTCCGTTAAAGTGGTGTATAACCTTCCCGTCGTAGTCACCCGTAACGAAAAACTTTGCCTTATACTCTCCCAACACTCCGAAGTGTTCGGTAAACTTGAACTTCACCCCCGCAAAGAACTGGAGGCCAAAGTTAAGATCTTTGTTAGAGGCACTTCCAACCACTTCCTTTACCCTGTTTAGAGAACCTCCAAAGCCTGTAAAAGCCTTTAAAGAATCGCTTACGATCAGACTAACGGAAGGGTTAAGTTCAAGGGTGGTATAGATGATGCTTCTTCCCCCCTCCACGGCACTGCCCGTTCCGAGCTCCACAGAAGCTCCTATTTCAAAGCTCTCCGAGGCACTTGCACCCATGTAACCGTAAAGGGATATAAACTCGTCAAGTGTCTCTTCTTGGGAAGAACCGTCAAAGCTGTCGTAGTTAAAGTTTACCAACCCGAGCTTGAGACCCGATTCCGCGGTGTAATCACCATCGAGAAACTGAGCACTGCACAAACCCACCGCTCCGAGCAACGCTAAAACAACTTTCTTCACTTGTCACCCTCCTCAAGGCCCAGTTCTTTGATCAAGCTCCTTGAAAAACCTTCTATTACCTTACCAGAGTCAACTATTATGTTGTAGGGAACCGCCTGAACACCTAACTTCTCAACTACCTTGAGATGTTCTTCAACGAGAGAACACTTATCTACCTTCGGAACCTTTCCGTCGAGCTTTCCTGAAAGGACTTCATCCAAAGCCTTTACAGGATCATCCGCACAGGCTATGTAGTTGGCTTTACGTATGTTCTCCTGTCCCCAAGTTTTAAAGGGAAACAGAAAAACGTAAATTTTCAGTTTATCCAAGTGTTTTTTGAGCTCCTTCCATTCCGCCCTGCAGTGAGGACAGTCCGGATTAACAACCGTTATGAGCTCTTTCTTACCGCTTCCTACAACAATTGCTTTTTCTAAAGGAATGTCCTTTATAAGTTCTTTGGTAAGTTCTTCTAAAAGCCCCCCGAAAGAAAGGGCTACTGCGAAGAGGAGTAAGAACAAGCCTTTTCGCATATTTCCCTTATTCTACCTGTAACCTGAGATATTATCCAGTCCGGTGTAGAGGCTCCCGCGGTAACACCTACTTTCTTTACACCCTCGAACCAAGAGGGATCGAGCTCATCCGCAGTCTCTATGTGGTATGACCTCGGATTTAGGGACTTAGCTATAGAGAACAGCCTCCTCGTATTTCCACTGTTTTTGCCTCCAATAACTATCATCACATCCACCTGCGGAGCTATTTTGTAAACATCCTCTTGTCTTACGGAGGTAGCGTTGCATATGGTGTTTATAACCTTTAGTTCTTTAACCCAAAGGGCTAACTCCCCTACAACCTCTTTGAAGAATCTCTCACTTTGCGTTGTCTGAGAAACAACACCTACCCTTTCGTGTTTGAAAGCCTCTTCGAGATCCTCCAACTTTTCAACCACTATCCCCCTTCCCCCACACTTTTTCAAATATCCCAAACTCCCTATCACCTCCGGATGGTTCTTCTCACCGATCAAAACGATAAAGTATCCTTCCTTCACAAGGTCGCATATCGCCTCGTGGACCGCTTTCACATAAGGACAGGTGGCATCTATAACGTTCAAGCCCTTAGATCTAAGAGCCTCCTCCCTTTCAGGAGGGATACCGTGAGACCTTATGATTACCGTGTCTCCTTCCGAGAGATTCTCCTCTCTATCAAGGGGGAAAACACCCAAATCTTTGAGCCTTCCCACTTCCTGAGGGTTGTGGATTATGGGTCCCAAAGTAAAGACCCTACCTTCTTTATTCTTAACGGAAGCCTCTTCCGCCAGTTTTACAGCCCTTTTCACACCGAAACAAAAACCCGCGTTCGGAGCAACCACTATCTCAACCATAGTGAGAAAAATTATAAGTCTCTTGAAGAGCTTTTTTAACCTCTTTTCTTATGGAGTTGATCAAATCCTTCGATAGAATCTCAACTACAGGCTTGCTACCCTCTCTTCCCTCCACCATAGGCATTTGGATAAACTCCCCCCCCGCTTTGTTCCTTACAAGCTTCACACCTCTTATTTCTATTACACCTCCCAAACGCACATCAGCAAAAGCCTTCACACCACTCTTTTTCCCAGGAAGCTCGAAAGGATAAACCTTTATAACTTCAACTTTCAAATTCATCACACCTTTTCCGAAGCTTTGCCCATGAGGTAGTGAGCAATTATATCAAGGCTCCATACCACCACAGTAACGGTAGACGCTCCCCAAAAACTCCCTTCTACGTAGTTGCCAACCGCAAGAGATCCGAAGAGTTTAAGTTTGCTAAGAAGTGCTAAGAGCATCAAAAGGGAAAAGAGTCCGTAGTAGGTATAGCGGTAGTGATCCAGATCTTTTAGCCACATGATAACAAGGGAAAGGTTGCTCGCTTCTGACACCATCTCCGAAGGTTGCTTTGCTTTATTGATGAGATTTTCCCTGTTTACCTCCCGTCCCTCTATCAGATTGTCTAAGGTCAGTATCATTGATCCGTATCCGAACAACAACCTGTTACCGAGCAACAAAAAGATAGCGAGTCCGAGTATATAGGCTACGCCTTCAGGTATGGTGGTTGCTAAAAGGGCTATGTATACGGTAAAGAACACTAAAAACAAAACTACAGAGAAAGCCAAAAAAACTACCCACCAAGTTACCCTCTCCGCGTTCATTTCTCACCCTCCTTTCCGGGCTCCATAGTAAACGGATGAACTACAGTGTAGAGATCCTTTGAAAGTTCATGGGTGTAGGTGAATGTAGTAACTACCACATCACCCACCTGAAGCTCTTGGGTCCCCTTCTTAAGATCCACCGACACCACAGCTACGCTACCTGGAGGAAGCACGATGTTTGCAGGGATGTCAGCTACCACGTAGCCCTTTTCCTTAGATTCCTTTCCCGGGGTAAAAACAAAAGCCTTTTCCACTATCTTGAGGGGCACCGTTCCAGGATTCAGAATTGAGTAATCAAGACGGTGTTTTTCCCTATCATACTTGGCCTGTAAAACTATTGGGGAAGCAGGTATGCTTCCTACTTTCCTCATTACGTTGTTGTAAGTGAGGTAGCTCCCTGCTCCGGCACCTACTATAAGTCCCATAAGGACTATCGCTATAGCACTTACCAAAAATCTCATACCTCACCTCCTTTAGTTTTCTAAGCTCATATTTTATTATACTATAAGGCTCAGGTTTTATTATGGCAATAGTGTCACCTCAGCCCACCTCAAGGGTTCTAACTTCAAGAGAGTTCCTTAACGAGTTTGTGTATCTGCTTGAAGTTTATGTCTCCCGCAAGGACATAAATCTTCCCTTCGTAGGAAAATCTTTCAGAAACGGTTATGCAAAAATCGTCCGTAGCCTTAGAAAGGTAAACATCCGAGATAAAAGACCCTTCCTCCATGGCCTTTCTGAAGTAGGATCTGTCAGACCTGTCGGTGCCCTTTTTGCCCTGGGCAACGAAGTAGTCAATTTTGGGGTTGACTATGTTATTGGTTATCTGAAGTCCTTTTGAACTCATAACGTAGAAAAGTTCAAAGTAAGGAAACTCTTCGAAAAGATCGTAAAGAACGTATTCCCAAGTGTCTTTAGGAGAGATCCTTAGTTTCTCCACTATGACCTTAAAGTCCCTAAGTATCCTACTTTTAATGTTGCTTATCAGCCCGACTTTCGAAGGATCGTGAACAACGAGGGTAGGTCTCAAACCGTAGGATATGAAGACTGAACCGTCAACTTTTAACGCTCTCTTCTTTAGGTTTTCTTTAATATTAAATAGCTCTTCTTGATTCTTTAAATCAGAAAGGCTGAGACAATACCCATAGATGTGAACCCTTTCTATCTCACCGAAAAGCAGTGAATACTCTCTGTGAAATTCTTTAAACAGCTCTTTAACCTGATCTTCCGTGGGTGCTTTGTGGGAAACTATCCAAACTTCGCCTCTTTCCGGAACACCTGATATCTCTCCGCTGAATATGTCCCTTATATCTTCTAAGAGTATCTTCTGAAGGCTTTCCAGCTTTTCCGAACCGAGCTTTAGCTTAAATTCTTCAGTATTCTTTAGACCGAAAACTATAAAATACTCCCCCTTCCCTATACCTGTGTGAAGCCTGTGAACTACAGGAAGTATGTATTCCTTGTGATGGGTCACGTAGTGGAGGACCGTATCGTAGGTAAGGATTCCCAAGTATGTCCCTTTTCTGTCGGTTACTATAACGGGTTCTTTTTCAAGAGGAAGAACATCGAATATTCCCGCCAAGCTTTCTTTAGCAACGCTTGTGTTTCTGAGCCGACAGCAAAGGTGCGTAAGATCACCCGCTATGAGGTGCTCTCTCGAAATTCTCTCCACCTGATTTCTGTATACGATCCCTATTGGAATACCTTCTTTCAGAACTATCAAGTATTTGTAAAAGCCGAGCTCTCTGAAGAGAGCCTTTAGTTCCTTCAGACTAAGGTCGTAAGGAACCGTTGGGACACTGATGCTTATATCTACGAGGTTTATGTATTGATCCATCATAGCTTTAGCTTTTCGATTCTGCTGGCCGCCTCCTTGAGTCTTTCGGTGGGAACGGTTAGCGAGATCCTAAAGTAGCCTTCACCCGCATCCCCGAA
>WFYK01000071.1 GCA_015490105.1 Aquificaceae bacterium
ATAGAAAGGTGCGAGCGCCACTCAGTAAAGTGGTCCGTAATTCAAAGGAAAGATTTTTCTTCTAAAGAAGACTTTGAAAAAGCTCTCGTGGATAAACTAAAAGTTCATGATGTAGAGCTTGTGGTTCTCGCGGGCTTTATGAGGATATTGAGCAAAACTTTTTTAGAAAACTTCCCCGACAAGGTTATAAACATCCATCCTTCTCTTATACCAGCATTTCAAGGATTGAACGCCCAAAGGCAAGCTTTAGAGTTCGGATCTAAATTTTCGGGATGCTCGGTTCACTTTGTAGATGAGTCCGTCGACGGGGGACCTGTAATAGTTCAAGCGGTCGTCCCCGTCCTTCCCGAGGACACGGAAGAAAGCTTATCCGAAAGAATACTGTCTTTCGAACACAGAATACTTCCTCAAACGGTAAGTTGGTTCGCTCAGGGAAGAGTAAAAAAGGACGGCAGAAAGGTGATAATAGAAGGAGCACGCTACGGAACGCTTCCTGTTAACCCGGATCTGGAGGACTTTTGATGAAGGTGGTTATAGTTGGGAACGGTCCTGCTTCCGCCTGTGCGGTAGAGGCCTTCAGGAGCGTGGACAAGGAAAGTGAAATCGTTGTCCTATCTGATGAGGAGTTCCCCACTTACGCCCCAAACTGTATGGAGAATGTAATAAGAAGAGATATTTCAGACGAAGCCCTCTTTTATAAAGGCGGGGAAGCTTTTTACGAAAAATACAAGGTAGACTTCAGGCCAAACTCAGAGGTAGTCCGTATAGACAACAAGAGGAAAGTTGTTATAACCAAGAAGGGAGAAGAGATAAGCTATGACAAATGTCTCTTAGCAGCGGGAGCTTACGCCTTCGTTCCACCTATAGAAGGGATAAATCTAAAGAGGATAACTACCGCAAAGACACTAAAAGACGCCTTGCAAATAAGGGAATGGATAGAAAAAGGTGAAGTTAAGAAAGCTGTAATAGTGGGGGGAGGGCCAATAGGTGTAGAGGATGCGGAAACGCTAAGACATTTAGGAATAGAAGTATCGCTTATAGAAATCTTTGACAGACTGCTTCCGAAGATGCTCGACCACGAAATGGGAAGGATATACAGCCAAACCTTGGAAAAAAATACTGGAATAAAGATCTTTTTAGAACATCAGGTGGTTGCCTTTCACGGAAAGGATAGAGTAGAAGCGGTTGAGGTAAAAAGAAGAGGATCGGATAAGAGCTTTTTCTTAGAAACGGATATGGTCATAGTTTCAACGGGAGTGAGGCCCAGAACTTACCTCGTAGAAGGAACGGACATAGAAATTCACGTAGACAAGGATCTCGGAAGACCAATAGGGGGAATATTGGTAAATGAATACCAGCAAACATCTGACCCAGATGTGTTTGCTGCGGGGGACATAGCTTCGGGTATAGATGCTTGGGGAAATCATCGGTGGATAGCCCTATTCCCTCCTGCCCAGCAGTCTGGATATGTAGCCGGCTTTAACATGGCAGGAAGGAGGGTAAGAAATACTGGACTGGTGGACTATAACGCTGTAAAGACGAGAAGTGTAACCGCGGGTTCAGGAGGGCTTTTTGAAGATGCTGAAGAGAGCATTACCGTAGAAAAAGGAAATTACCTTGTGAAGGTTTTCCTTTCCGAGGGAAAGGTAAGAGGATACCAGTTTGTAGGTATCCCCGACAAAACGCACTTGAATACCCATAATCCTCTTATCAAAGTTCTGTGGAAAGAAGCACTTAGCGATAAGGGAATAGGTCTTGAAGCTTCAGGGGTTTTATTTCATACCTTCTTAAAGGTCAACCGTCAGCTAACGCCTATAACAAAAAGAGCCCTTGAAAACTTAATAATAAGAGCACTATCGAACCCCGCTTCGGAGGTTCCCCTTTATGAGCCCCTTTGATCTGAGGGTAGGGATAGGTTACGACTCCCATGAGTTCGAAGATGGAAAGGATCTTTTCTTGGGAGGTGTTAAGGTTGATTTCCCGAAAGGTTTAAAAGGACATTCGGACGGAGACGTTATCCTTCACGCAATAACAGATGCACTTTTAGGTGCAATAGGAGAAGAAGACATAGGTCAGATCTTTAAAGATAACGATCCCCGATGGGCAGGTATGCCCTCCGAAGTTTTTCTGAGAGAAGCCCTCAAGCGCGTCCGAGGAAAAGGGTTTAACGTTGTAAACTTGGATATGGTGATAGTAGCTGAAGAACCGAAGATAGCACCTATGAAGGGTAAAATACGAAAGAGGATCGCCACTCTTTTGGAAATAGAAGAAGAGCGTGTATCCCTTAAGGGAAAAAGGCCAGAAGGCATAGAGGGTATAAAAGGTATCGCCTGTTTTTGCACTGTCTTACTTGTGAGATGGGAAAACTCTACGTAGTCCCGACACCTATAGGGAATCTAAAAGACATAACACTCAGGGCATTAGAGGTTTTGAAAGAAGTTCCGGTTATAGCTTGTGAGGACACAAGGAGAACAAAGATACTGCTTAACCACTATGAGATAAAAGGTAAAAAACTTATCTCTTACTACGAGCCCAAAGAGGAAGCCCGAATACCTATTATTTTAAAAGCTTTGGAAAAATATGATGTTGCTCTTGTCACAGACGCTGGCATGCCTGCAATTTCTGATCCAGGATACAGGTTAATCAGAAAGTGTATAGAGGAAGGTTTTCAAGTGGAAGTTCTCCCGGGACCATCGGCGGTCATCACTGCTTTAGTCGGTTCCGGCCTTCCCACAGACAGGTTTATGTTCTTAGGTTTTCTGCCTAAGAAAGGTCTAAAGAACTTTCTGGAATCTCTTAAAGCATATGAAGGTACAACGCTAATATTCTTCGAATCCCCGAGGAGAATTATAAAAAGCTTAAGTCTTATAGAAGAAATTTTTTCAAATCCGCAGGTATGTATTGCAAGGGAACTCACAAAAATTCATGAAGAGTATATAAGGGGAAAAGCCTCGGAAGTTTTAGCAGTCTTGAGTGGGAGACCCAATATTAGAGGAGAAATTACTCTAATAGTCAAAATCTAATTAATTCTAGATATATATCTAGATATCTAGATAGATCATAGAT
>WFYK01000072.1 GCA_015490105.1 Aquificaceae bacterium
ATCCCGGAAGAAAGTCTTGAAGAAATGAAGAAGATAGTTGATAGTATTCTTAAACAGAAAACTAAGTGAGGTGGTGGGGATGAAAGTTCTTGTGGTTTCTTTTGACAAGACTCTCACCGAAGGCATTAAAAAGGCTCTGGAGGAGGAGGGTCACGAGGTATACTTGGCTAAAAACAGTGAAGAAGCCATCAAGGTAGTAGCCTCAGACATGGAGGGGGTAATATACGACGCCATATCGGGTTCCATATCCGAGGAGGAAATAAACACACTCTACCAGAAGAAATTTAGTAACGCAAGGTATATCGTCCTTCAAGACGATCTGTTCCCTATAGACCCTAACAATATCATCGTTCCCCAAAAACTTATCCTGAGCAGAGAAACTGACCCTAAACAGATCGTTAGAAAACTTACCGACCCTGACGCCTTCTCAGCGGAAGTGTCCATGGAACCCGAAATAGAAACCACCGCTATAACCGATGAGGGGATAAAAACTCCTCAAGAAGAGGAAGAGACTCCCGAAGCGGCACCCGTAGAAAGTGTGGAGGATCTCCTAAAGGAAGTGGAAGAAAACTTAGAAAAACTTTCTCAGGAGTCCCCACCGCCTGTGGAAGAAGTAAAAGAAGAGGAAGAAAGCGTTGAAACTCAAGAAGCGCAAGAAACCCTACAACAGCCTTCTGCTCCTAAGGACGGTCTGAAGATACTTATCGTTTCCTTTGATCAGGCTCTGATCGATTCCCTAAAAGCGGGTTTCGGCCAAGAATACGTTGTAGAGAACGTCAAGACAGTAAAGCAGGCTATGGAAAAAGGCAAAGATGCTCACCTTATTGTCTTTGATGCAATATCCGGAGTAATAGCGGAAAGAGGCCTTATAGAGATGACAAACGACGAGACTCTTGCCAACAAACCCTACATAATACTTGTGGATGACCTATTTCCTATAAACGTGGACGGCATACCACTGCCTAACAAGGTTGCTCTTTCAAGAAACACAGATCCTGAACAGCTAAAGAATGTAGTAAAAGAAGAGCTTGCGAAGATAGAAACCTCACCCGCCCCTGCTGAAGAGAAAGAGGAGAAAGTAGAAAAGGTAAAAGAGGAAGAAACCGTTCAGGAGGTTCAAGAAGAACCTGTCCAAGAAGTAAGAGAACCTGACCCCCTGGAAGAAGAGATCCCTGCTTTGAAAGCTTTAGGAAACATAATTGAAGAACATTTTGAAACACCCGTAGAGGAAATTCAGGAAGAGCCTATACAAGAACAGGTTGAAGAAGAAGCACCAGTTGAAACTCAAGAAGTGCAAGAAACTCTACAACAGCCTTCTCCTCAAAAGGTAGAGGTTTCCCTCGAAGACCTAAATTTAGAAGAGGTTCTTTCTAAAGCTTTAAGGGATGCTATTTCCGAGGAGAAAATAAAGAATATAGTCAGTGAGGCCTTAGAAGAGAAGATGGCCGATGTCAGAGACACAGTTAACGCTATAGTGAGAAGGGAGATAGAAAGGCTCTTCGAGGAAATTGACGTTAGAAACCTCATAAAGCAGGTTACCTATCAGGTTCTTAAAGAGAAACTGGACGAACTTATCACTTAAAATTTTCCTCTGTGATAAAGATATATGTCCTCTCAGGTAAAAGGGTTCAGGAAATCTCCGAAGAAAAGTTCGAGGAGATAAAAAGGAAAGGCTACGTCTTTTGGATAGATGCCCTATCTCCCGAAGAGAAAGAGATAAAGTGGCTTGAAAAGCACGTAGGCTTTAGTATGCCCCCAAGAGAAGTGTTCGGGGACATAGAAATAAGCTCCAAATACGCGGAAAGCGGGGATGCAATAAGCATAAGTGTTTCTTTCGTTATCCAACAAAAAAATGAGATATCCGTCGAACCGGTGTTTTTCTTCATAAGGGAGCGCTTTTTGGTAACCTTACACTATAGGGAAATTCCCTCCCTGAACATATTCCTGAACAGGTTGAAAAACCAAGAAACCTATATTCAATTTGCGGAATCCCTTTTTGCCCAGATGATAAACCTTGAAGTAGACAGGATAGGTGACAGGCTTGAGATTTTGGGACGCAGGATAAGAAGCATTTGGAAGAGGATTTTCCAAGAACAATCTGAAGAAATGATCAAAGATATAGCCTATTACGACGAACTTAACATCACTTTAAGGGAATCCATAAATGAGAAAATAAGGGTTCTAACGCGCTTTCTCAACAGCCCACTCGTGAATGCTCAAACTAAAAGGGAGATAAAGATCCTGCTTGATGACCTGAATACCCTTTTGGATTACACCTCCTTTTACATGGAGAAGATAGACAGCATCCAAAACTCACTTCTAGGCCTTATAACCATAAGGCAAAACGAGGCGGTAAAGGTTTTTACCGTTATAGCTACTGTATTCCTGCCCGCCACATTGATAGCGAGTATATTCGGCATGAACTTCAAGTATATGCCCGAACTCGAATGGAAATACGGATACCCTTACTCCTTGCTTCTTATGGTTAGCGTAACGTTGGCTTTGCTCCTGTGGGTAAGGAGAAAAGGATGGCTTTGAAGAAAAGACTTTACATAGAAGACATACTCGTTGTCTTTGTAATAGGATCACTTATAGTTTACCCGTTCCTTATATCCTTTATCATCTACACTTCTTATAAACAAAAGGTTGAAGAATCTGGAGCATGTAAAATCTATAAGAGGGAATCAAGCGTTTACATAGAGTGTGAGTTGAAAGTTGGTGAAGGCAAATCCCATACTACTCGCTTACGTCCTTAGTTTAGCTTTAGGGATTTTCTTTGCCCTTTTTTCTCTTAAGGAAACCTCAGATGTTCACAGGGAAGACATATTAAGGAGTGTGAAGTCGTCCTTAGATAACTCTGTAGAGTCTTTTGAACGGATCTCCGATTTCGTATTCAAGGAGTATTTTTCGCAAGAGGTAAAGGAAAAGATTTACGTAGCCAACTTTGGCCCGATAGAAGAAAGACAAAAGATAAGGGAATGGATACTGAACAAACTCGGTCCCGTTTACCCTATACTCAAAGGCTTGGGTATAAAGCAATTTCATATACACCTTGCGGATAACTTCACCTCCTTTGTCAGATTTCACAAACCGGATCTTTGGGGAGATTCACTAAAAGGTGTAAGGAAAACTGTAGAGTTGTGCCTTGAAGAAGGTAAGGAGATCCACGGATTCGAAGAGGGAAGGATCTTCAGCGGTTTTAGGAACGTTTACCCGATAGTGTTCAACGGTAAAGTTGTCGGATCTGTAGAAATAAGCGTTGCGCTGAACGCAGTAGCCTTTCAGGCTCTTATGGATAAAGATAGGGACTTTGCAAAATTTATTTTAAGAAGGGATCTTGTTGAGAAGAAAGTTTTTCAACAGGAGAGGCTTATAAACTACAAGCTATCATCCCTAAGCAGAGATTTCTACGAAGATGTAAGCGATATAGAAGTTTCGTGGTTCAAAGAGAGAGCTGAAGTCAAAAGTAAAATCTCGGAAATTGATTCGATCCTGCGAGAGAAGATAAAAACTAAGCTTCCAAAATTTAAACCCTTTCAGGAAACAATCTTTTATAAAGACACATCGATGATAGTGAGCTTTATTCCCATCAAGGAAATAAATGGTGATCCCGCAGGATACTTTGTCTACTACAAGGAAGATAGACATTGGAAACACTTTCTCTTGGCGGTAAGTTTCTTTCTTGGTTTTTTCATTATAGTTCACAGCACGCTGTTTATATTCATTTACAAACTGCAGAAGAAGATTACCTTAGCGGAGAGAACAGACAGCCTTACGGGAACACTAATAAGAAGGGAAGGTATAGGGAGACTCAGATCAAACATAGATCGTGAAAAGAGGGAAAAGCACCTATCTTTGCTCTTCATAGATGTTGACAATTTCAAACGTATTAACGACACTTACGGACACGATACGGGTGATAGAGTTTTGAAAAGAATAGCCCAAATAATAAAGAAAAGACTTAGAAAGTCCGATTTCGTGTTCAGATACGGCGGTGAGGAGTTTGTAGTTGTCCTGCCCGATACGGACATTAAGGGTGCTCGTAAACTCGCAGAGGACATCCGTGCACTCGTTGAAGAGGAGGATTTCGGTATTGAAGGTAAAGTCACGGTAAGCATAGGGGTAGTAGAGAGAAGAGATCAAGAAAGCGTTGAAAAACTAATTGATAGAGCGGACAAAGCCATGTATAGAGCGAAGAAGGCCGGTAAGAACAGAGTTGAAACGGATGAGGGTTAATCTTTAGCTACAACAACTTTATCTTTACCCGTTCTTTTCGCTTCATAGAGAGCTTCGTCAGCCTTTTTGAGAAGGCTCTCTAACGTGTCTCCCTCCTTAAACTGAGCTACCCCTACGCTCACGGTAGTTCCCACTTCGAGGTCCCCTACCCTTACCTTTGATCTTTTAAAGTCTTGTCTTATCCTCTCCGCTACCAAAAGGGCTCCGTTAGCATCGGTTTTGGGCAGAAGTATCGCAAACTCCTCACCCCCCAAACGGGCGGGTATGTCCGAAGATCTTACGTTGTTTTTTATAACCGTAGCGAGCTGTTTTAGAACAAGATCCCCCACGTCATGGCCGTATTCGTCATTTACCCTTTTGAAGTTATCTATGTCAAACATTATCAAAGACAGAGGTTCCCCGTAGCGTTTCGATAGCTCTATCATACGGTTGGCTTCTTCTGTGAAGAACCTTCGGTTACTCAGACCCGTGAGCGGATCCTTGTAGGCCATTTCTTCAAACTTTTCCTTTTCTTGCTTTAGCTGATTTATAAGGCTTTCGAGCTCTTGAGCCATCGTAAGGATCGACCGCTTAAGGTAATACATCTCGTCTCTGGATTTGTCTTTTCTCAAGGATTCACTAAAAGATTCAAGCTGGGAAAAGTCCTGCTCTTTGAAGCTGTAAGCGAGTTTCCTAAGAAGGGCTATGTCTTTCACTATTCTGTTGAACACCACAAAGAGGATAGAAGAAAGCACAGCTACCAGGACTAATGTGTAGACCATGAAAACGAAAGGTGTAAGCAGAATGTCCCTCAAAACTTGGGAAAAATCCTTCACTAAAACGAGTCTACCTATGGGGATGGAGTTTTCTAAAAGTAGGGGGACTTCCATTATAAGGGTCCTGTAGTTGTTTACGAGTTTATAGCCGAGCGTAGAATCCAAAAACCTCGCCACCGCAGGGTCGTATTTACCTTCTATGACGTAATCTACCGTTGCCATCCTGCTACCGATGAATTTGTCGTAAACTTGAGGATTCTTAGAAGAAAGACGGGAAAGGATCTCCCTGTCGTAGAGGATAAACCAAGAAAGGTCGTAGATGTTAACTACAAAGTCGATCACGTTGCGAAAAGGCTCACCGTAGAAGATGCAGTTTTCTACCCTGCCAACCAATAAACCTTGGTCGGTTATTATCATGTAGGGACTCGCCCGGAGATTTTTGCAGTCCTTTAGCTTTACCGTATACGTGTCCGCACTCCTTGCTACCGCCCGCTGGATAAAAGAAAGTGTTTTAGTCACATCCATATACATCTTTTGGGTTCTTCCTTGAAGTTGGTGAAAGGCAGTAAAGAGGAATATGCCCACAGTAAGCACAGATAGAATCGTGGAAATTAAAAGGGTTGTGAGTATAAGTTTACTTCTTAAGGACATTCAAGCTTCTAATATAGCTCCTTTTGAAGCGGAAGTCACGAGCTTTGCGTATCGCCTGAGCCATGGACTCGGGATTTCTTTACGTTTGGGCTTGAAGTTTTCAAGTCTTCTCTTTAGCTCGTCCTCGGGTATTAGAAGCTCTAACCGCCTTGCGGGTATATCTATGAGTATCTCGTCGCCGTCTTGAACTACCCCTATGGGACCTCCCGATGCAGCCTCCGGGGAAACGTGGCCGATACAAGCTCCCCTCGTTCCGCCCGAGAACCTGCCGTCCGTAATGAGGGCTACTTTATCCCCCAAACCCATACCCATGAGTGCGGATGTGGGGGAGAGCATCTCCCTCATCCCCGGACCACCCTTTGGCCCTTCGTATCTTATTACCACCACGTGGCCGGGTTTTATCTTGCCCGAGAGGATAGCGTCTACCGCTTCTTCTTCGGAGTCAAAACAAACGGCTTTGCCTTTAAACTTGAGCATGCTTTCAACAACGCCTGCGGTCTTTACCACAGCACCCTCAGGAGCGAGGTTTCCGAAAAGGATCGCTATGCCCCCATCCCTCGAATAAGGATCTTCTAAGGTTCTTACCACTTCTCCGTCCGCATCCGGAGCTTCTTGAGCGATCTCTTTTAAGGTTTTTCCGCTGACGGTTCTTCTGTCCCCGTGAAGGAGACCTTCTTTCAAAAGTTCCTTAATGATCGTCGGTATACCCCCCACCCTGTCCAGATCCTCTATATGGTAGTGAGAAGCGGGAGCTATTTTACACAAGGTAGGAGTTCTCTTAGAGATTTCATTTATCTTCGCAAGGTCATACTCTATACCTGCTTCCCTTGCTATGGCAAGAAGGTGGAGTATGGTGTTGGAAGACCCTCCCATAGCTATGTCCACGGTAAAGGCATCGTCGAGGGCTTCCTCCGTAACTATGTCTCTCGGCCTTATATCATTTTTGAGGAGGTCCATTATCCTTTTGCCCGCTTCCCTTGCGAGAAGTTCCCTTCTCGGATCTACCGCGAGGATAGTTCCGTTTCCGGGGAGGGCTAAACCCAGAACCTCGGTGAGGCAGTTCATAGAATTTGCGGTAAACATACCAGCACACGAACCGCATGTAGGACACGCTTTTTGTTCTATAGCAAGAAGTTCCTTCTCCGTTATCTGACCGCTCTTTAACTGGCCTATACCTTCGAAGACGGAGATAAGATCTATCTTCTTCCCTTCATACTCCCCCGCCATCATGGGCCCACCGCTTATAAATATGGTGGGCACGTTCACCCTGAGGGCTCCCATGAGCATTCCGGGAACGATCTTGTCGCAGTTGGGAACACATATGAGGGCATCAAGTTGGTGTGCGTTAACTACAGTCTCTATTGAGTCCGCTATGAGTTCCCGCGAAGGCAGGGAATAGTGCATCCCGAAGTGGCCCATAGCTATACCGTCGTCGACCCCTATGACGTTGAACTCTATGGGAACACCACCCGCCTCTCTTACCGCTTCTTTTATAGGTTGAACAAAATCCCTCAGGTGCACATGCCCAGGAATTATGTCTATGTAGGAGTTGGCGATCCCGATGAGGGGTTTTTCAAGATCTTCTTCTGAAAGACCGCAAGCCCTCAGAAGGGCTCTGTGGGGAGCTCTTTCTATACCTTTTTTTACCGCATCGCTTCTGAGTTTCATAACATGCCTCCTTAGACGAGGAGTTTTTCAAGTTCCTCCCTGTTCTTTATCTCTATATACCCCCTCTCCGTGTTTATGATCCCCTGCTTTTTCCACCTGCTCATTACCCTTATAGCGGTTTCCACGGTAGTTCCCGTCATCTCCGCTATATCCTGTCTTGTGAGGGGAAGCTTTATAACTATGCTCGATCCCTTTTTTACCCCTACCTTTTCTGCAAGTTCGAGGAGAACTTTGGCTATCCTCTCTTCAACCCTGCCGGAAGCTATACTCTTTAAGATCTCATAAGTTTGAAGCAGGTTTGCAGTAGCATCGCAGGTCATCTTAACCGCTATTGCGGGATACTTTATGGCCAGATTTATAAAATCTTTGTTGGAGATATACAAGACCTTACTCTTTAGCACCGCCATAGCGGTGTAGGTGCTTTTGGGAGCGTTTTTACCCCACTCTATCCAACCGAAAACGTCTCCCGGAAACACGAGTCTGACGATAATGATCCTTCCGTCTTGGGTCTCTTTCAGGAGTTTTACCAGCCCTTCCACGAGAATAAATATGCCCGGTTCCGCATCCTCTTCGAAAAAGAGATAATCGTTTTTGTCGTAAGTTTTGAGGTTCATATACTTTACTGATTCTCTCAGTTCATCCTGACTGAGATCCTCAAACAGGTGAACCTTCCTGATTAGTTCGAGCTTCAGATCCTCTGGAGTTGCCCTTTTCTTAAGAGTTCTTTTTCCCATCCTCTGCCTCCTATTCTCACGGTGGGCTTGAAAACAACGAAGTCCGTGTGGAAGCCCACCTTGTTCTTACCGCCGAAGGTATGATTATCGCCCACCGCTACGTGGACGGTGCCAAGAATCTTTTCCGCCTCCAGGAGGTTATCCGGACGCGACGCTTTGGGGTTAGTTCCTACGCCGAACTCCGCTATAAAACGTGCGGAGGGCATTCTCTTGAAAACATCCTCTATGTAATAGCGAAAGTCTTCAAACCCTTCTATGCTTTCCACACCTCCGTCTATGAACTTAAAGGTTATAGGTCTTTCCAAAGGTCTGTCCGGAGCGTAGAGGATAACGAGTTTACCGTAGGCTTCGGTTTCTACAGGAGCTATAAAAGCCTCGCCTGCAGGCAAATTTCCAAAATCCCCGGGTTTGTGAAAGAGACCCGTATCCGCTATACCTTTTCTATCCTGAACTGAAAACTCAAGATCGGTTCCGTCCTCGGACTTTATGTGAACCCATTGTGCGTCCGTTAAGATTTCCGCTATATCTTGGCTCAAGCGGGCTACTTCGTCCCAGTTAACGTCCATTGAAGTTAAAAACATAGAAGGTTCAAACAGAGGCATAGAAGCGTATCTTGTCCCGAAGACCTCTGTGAGAACCTTTCTAAAGAAGGTATGGGTAGTTGAATAGTAGGGAAAAGCGACAACAACCTCCGGAACGTCAACCGCAAATTCTTTCAGGATACGAATAACCTCTTCTTGAGGATAGCTTTCTTTTCCAAGGATGGGTTCTAAAAGTTCCCTTTCCTGAAGTTTTTCTACAGCTTCCTTTCCGAAAGCGAGTTCCCAAAGTTCCTTAGGTGGCTCCGCACCGTGAGTTCCGGTTTTCTCATAGATAAAGGTTTTAACGTTGGGCGTAAATTCGTAGGCTACATCCTCAAACTCGGGGATGAGAGCTTTGAGGTATTCCTTTTCGGTGTCCGTAAATACGAGCAGACGCTCTCCTTTGGATAGTTTGAGGTTCTCCTCATAAAGTTTTCTGATCTTGTCTTTGAACATGGGGCCCACTTTACCAATTTACACCTTCAATTGGAAAGAAGCAAGAAAGAGGGAGTTCCTTTAGAAGGTTGGAGCGGGCGACGGGACTCGAACCCGCGACCTCCTGCTTGGGAAGCAGGCGTTCTACCTCTGAACTACGCCCGCTTCTTTATATGCCGAAGGACATGGGAACGTCCATATTTACGTCTTTAACCTCTTTTATCTCGGGAAACTTCTGCTTTAGAGCCCTCTCTATGCCCGCTTTTAGCGTGAGGACAGACATACCGCATCCGGAGCAAGCCCCGACAAGCCTTACCAGAACGGTCCCGTCCTCTTTAACGTCAACGAGCTCCACGTCCCCGCCGTCAAACCTGAGAGCGGGCCTTATTTCATCGAGAACCTTCTCTATTTCCTCTCTGGTAGGCATTCCCATTCCTCACACCTCCTCACAGACTTACCACTAAAATTTAAACTGCACCTCCTTGGCCATCAAGGATTTTTTACCAAACTTCGGAAAAGTTTAGCGTCACACTGCAATCGCCCAGGTCGAAGGTAAACATACCATCGCGCTTAAACTTGCTTGAAAGAGTATATTTACTGTTTCTCAGCTCATAAATCTCCACTTCTTGATTTTCCGGGTCAACTATAACGTAGTATTTAACCCCTTCCCTTTCGTATATTTGGAACTTGACTATTTTGTCTTTTTCCCGTGTGGATGGAGATAAAATCTCAAAGACCACAGCGGGAGTGATTTCCAACCGTTTCTTGGAAAAAAGGTCCCTTTCGAGATCCTCCGAGCAAACTATAAGATTATCCGGCTCTAAAATTGTATCCTCTGAAACTACCCAGTCAACGGATATGAGAGAGACACATCTCTGACATTCCCTAAGTCCACGATCCAAAAGCGTAGCTATCTTCGTGGAAATATACTGATGCTTGGGTGTTGGCATCGGAGCCATAGCGTAAGGGATACCTTCTATCAATTCCCATCTTCCCTCCCACTTCTCCCAGTCTTCAACAGTGTAGTGAGGCAAGATCTTTACACGCATCCGTCCTTGAGAAAAATATATCTCCGTTTCTTCATTTCTGTAAGATAATCTTCCCTATGAAGAGCTACGATCCCAAGGAAATAGAGGAAAAGTGGTCTCGTTTCTGGATAGAGAAGGCCGTATACCACGTTGATAAACCCAATCCAAAAAGGAAGTTCTCCATAGTCATACCACCTCCCAACGTTACAGGTTCGCTTCACATGGGACACGCTTTGAACGCTACACTTCAAGACATCATAGCCCGCTGGAAGAGGATGAAGGGTTACCAAGTCGTCTGGGTTCCGGGTTTTGACCACGCGGGTATAGCAACCCAGTATGTGGTTGAAAAACAACTCGCTCAAGAGGGAAAGAGCAGGCTTGAGCTGGGAAGGGAAGGGTTTCTAAAGAAGGTTTGGGAGTGGGTTCCCGTATCGAGGGACGCTATAAGAACGCAACTTCAAAAGCTGGGAGTTTCCGTAGATTGGAAGAGGGAACGCTTTACCTTGGATGAAGGATTCTCCAGAGCGGTAAGAAAAGCTTTCAGGGTTTTGTATGAAAACGGGCTGATTTACAGATCCGCTTACATAGTCAACTGGTGTCCTAAAGACAGAACCGCCCTCTCGGACTTAGAGGTCGAGCACGAGGAGGAAAACGGGAAACTCTGGTATATAAAGTATCCTCTCGAAGACGGAAGCGGTTATGTAACCGTTGCGACTACAAGGCCGGAAACTATGCTTGGAGACACCGCGGTAGCTGTTCATCCGGATGATGAAAGATACAAACATCTCATAGGAAAAAAACTCCGCCTCCCTTTAGTGGACTGGATCAGGGAAGGTTTAGGAGGAGAAAAGGTAGACAACCTCATACCTATAGTGGCGGACGAGAGGGTAAAGCCTGAATTCGGAACCGGTGCGGTAAAAGTAACACCCGCTCACGATCCCAATGACTTTGAAATAGGGCTCTCTCACGATCTTCCCTTCGTTCAGGTGATGGACGAATCCGCAAAGATGAACGAAAACGCGGGTCCTTTCAAGGGTATGGACAGATACGAGGCGAGGAAGGTAATAGTGGAAAAGCTCAAGGATCTTGGGTTACTTGAAAAGGAAGAGGATCACTCTCACGCGGTCGGAAGATGTTACCGATGCAAGACGGTAATAGAACCTATGGTTTCGGTCCAGTGGTTCGTAAAGGTTTCAGACCCACAGATAAGAGACGTTTCCATAAAAGCGGTGGAGGAAGGTTTTTCTGAAAGAGAAGAGAAGGTCCTATACCTTCAGATGGCAGAGGTTTCCGAGCTTAAAGCTACCCTCCAAGTAGTTGACGACGTTAGCGGATACACCAAGCTCGTTGTCATCTTAGACGAAGGGGTAAAGTTCTTAGCGGGAACGAGGGAAGGGGAGCTTGCATACATTTACTATCCTGAAGGAAAAGAGGATCTCGCCCGAGTGGCTAAGAATGTTGTATACAAACTCCTTGACGAAGGGAAAGACTTGGACTTCGTAGTGGCTCTCGAAGGCGAGATAATACTCGTAAGATCTGGACAGGAAGTAAGGGAAGGGAAAGGTTCCTACCTCATCGTTGCGGAAAGAACCAAGATAAGCCTATACAACTTCGACGGAGAAAGCTACAGCTTTATAAAGGTTCTGGAGAAAGGAAAAACCAAGTTAGAACCCGCTCACAAGTCCATAAAGATCAAACCCCTTCAAGAAAAGAGGATCATTGAAAGACTTAAAAAGGTAGAGTTCATTCCCTCCCACTGGAAAAAGTTTTACCTCGAGTGGATGACCAACCTCAAAGACTGGTGTATTTCCCGTCAGATTTGGTGGGGCCACAGGATCCCCGTATGGTATTGTCATGATTGTGGGAGCGAAAACGTATTTACCGACGATGACTTTGACAGGGCATACGACAAGAT
>WFYK01000073.1 GCA_015490105.1 Aquificaceae bacterium
TCAGTTTGCGATTATAGGACACACTTACGCTCAGGAGATCCTCGGGGTAGAAAATCCGAGGGTAGGTCTTTTAAGCATAGGAGAAGAAGAGGGAAAGGGAAACGAACTCGTAAAAGAAACCTATCCCCTTTTGAAAAACTCAGCTCTTAACTTTCTCGGAAACGCGGAAGGACGTGACATATACGCAGGAACCTTTGACGTTATAGTCTGCGACGGCTTTGTGGGAAACATTATACTTAAAGCGAGTGAAAGCTTAGGCCTTGCGGTAGTGAAGATGATAAAGGAGGAGATAAAAAGGAGCTTGATCGCAAAGTTGGGGGCTTTCTTACTTTTACCCGCCATAAACAGATTTAAGAAGAAGGCGGACTTTACCGAATACGGAGGGATACCTCTTCTCGGATCCAAGAAACCCGTGATCATAACGCACGGGAGGGCAAACGCAAAAGCTATAAAGAATGCCATCAAGGTTGCGGGAGAGTTTTTAGAGCAGGACTTTAACGTGAAACTCGTGGAAAATATAAAAAAGCTGACTCCCCAAGAGGCGAAGGTCTAATGGGAACAACGATCCTCGGAACGGGGGTTTATCTGCCCGAAAGCGTTCTTACCAACTACGACCTTGAGAAGATGGTGGACACCTCCGACGAGTGGATAACTACGAGAACCGGAATAAAGGAAAGAAGAATAGCAAAGAAAGAGTCACTTGTTTTGATGGCTTTGAAGGCTTCTGAGGAAGCGCTTCGAAGATCGGGAGTGGGTCCAGAAGAAATTGATACGCTCGTGGTCGCTACACTTACCCCTGAAAAGCGCTTCCCTTCAACGGGATGCTTTCTCCAATCTAAATTGGGAGCAAGTAAAGCTTACGCCTTTGACATATCCGCAGCTTGTAGCGGGTTTCTCTTTGCTTTGGAGGTGGCGGACGGGCTCCTAAAGAGTGGGAAGGCTAAAAAGATCCTCGTGGTAGGTGCGGAAAAACTGTCCGAAGCTGTAGATTGGGAGGATAGAAGCACGTGTGTGCTTTTCGGAGACGGAGCGGGAGCGGTGATCCTTTCCTACGAAGAGGGTGAGAGTGATATTTTGGCTTCGAGGATGTATTCGGACGGGAACCTTTGGGACATACTATACGCGGACAACTGCGGTTTTATAAAGATGAAGGGACGGGAACTTTTCAAGGTGGCGGTAAGGAATATGGAAGAAGTTTGTAGAGAAGTCCTGTCGATGGCCGGTGTATCGCCTCGGGAGGTGGATCTCGTAGTTCCCCATCAAGCGAACGTTAGGATAATAAACGCTCTTGCGGAAAGGCTCGGAATAGACAGGGAGAAGTTTTTTGTAAACATTCACAAATACGGAAACACCTCCGCAGCGTCTATCCCAATAGCCCTTCACGAAGCAATAGAAGAAGGAAAGTTAAAAAGAGGTGATCTTGTTTTGATGACCGCTATGGGCGGTGGGCTTACTTGGGGTGCTACGCTCCTTAGGTTCTGATGAAGGTAAGGTTTTTAGGTTCCTTTTTTAAGGATTTTCCTGATCCTGTATACTCGGAAGTGGTCTTCGTAGGACGATCCAACGTAGGAAAGTCCTCTCTCATAAACATGGTTGTCGGAAGAAGGGTCGCAAGGGTAAGCAAAGATCCGGGAAGAACCAGATCTATAAACTACTTTTTACTCGATGATAGGGTTTACCTCGTTGATGTTCCGGGATACGGTTACGCTAAAGGTCCCAAAGATGAGGTTGTAAGGTGGAAAACCATGATGGAAAACTACTTCCGCCTTAGGAAGGAAAACATAAAAAGGGTATTTCTCCTCATAGACTCGGTAGTGGGTCCCCAAAAGACAGATGTTCAAATGATAGATTGGCTTGAGTTCTACGGCCTACCCTTTGTAGTAGTTCTCACTAAAACCGATAAGGCTTCCCAGAAGGAAATATCCTCCACTTTGAGGAAGCTCAAAGAATTTGTCTCCGAAGGTGCTATCATTAAAAGTTCCGCAAAGGAAGGAGTAGGTAAGAAGGAAATCTTGAGCCTTATCTTTGAATAAGGAGGACAGGGATGAAAAATCTGAACCTTTACGATATGAAAAAGGTGGAGATAATTGTTGAAGGAGAACATTTAGAGTTTGTCACGGACCTTCTCGAAAGGGCGGGCGTTCCCGGCTACACGATCGTTCACAACCTTTCCGGTAAAGGAAGTCACGGTTTTCACGAAGGACACCTGATGTTTAACGAGGAAGAGGTGCTTGTAATGGTAATAAGTGTTATGTCCGAAGAGAAAGCGCAAGTCGTTCTTGAAGGTTTAAGGCCCTTCTTCAACAAGCATTCGGGTGTGGTCTTCATTTCAGACGTGAAGGTAAGCAGGCTTGAAAAGTTCAAAAAGTGACGCCTTTAAGCTTATTTGAGGATCTCATCTCTTACTACGGCCCTCAAAACTGGTGGCCTGTAGACGTTCAATACCATAGGCTTCACGGAACAGATCCCCGAGAGGAGATAGTAATAGGAGCGGTTCTTACTCAAGCCACCTCGTGGAAAAATGTGGAAAAGGCTCTGGCCAATTTAAAAGCTAAGGGTTTACTTTCTTTCGAAGGGATCATGAAAACACCCTTAGAAGAACTGGAAAATCTCATAAAACCGAGCGGCTACTACAAAAGAAAAGCAAGGCTCTTGAAGGAGGTAATAAGTTTCCTAAAACCTGTATCAAAGGTAGAGAGTGTTTCAAGGGAGGAGCTTTTAAGTATAAAGGGCATAGGTCCAGAAACCGCGGACGTTATATTGCTCTATGCTGGCAACAGACCCGAGTTTGTAATAGACGCCTACACCAAGAGGATAGTAAAGAGAGTGTTTAACATAGAAGGTGACTACGAGGATCTTAAGGAGTGGTTCCAAAGAAGCCTACCCGAAGATGTTGAAATCTTTAAGGAATTTCATGCTCTTTTAGACGAGCATGCTAAGACCTTTTGCAGAAAAAGACCCCTGTGCGATAAATGTTTTTTAAAATGTCCTTACAGGGAGGTCCGCTATGGCGGTCAAGTGTCTTGAACACAGAGAACTTTGCCCCTTTTGCCACAGAATAGCCCTGAAAGTTTGCGAATACACCCAACCCTATCCGAGGGTGGAGGCCTACTGCGAGTGTTGTGGATACAGGAGCTACGACGTTCCTATGAAGCTATCCAAAGAGATCTTCTACAAGATCCTGGATAAACTTGCCCGAAAGGAGATAGGAGGTGTATGTCTTGACGATAGATGTGGTTCCGTGGATGTTATAAAGCTACTTAAAGAAGGAAGATACACAGAATACAGGTGTCTTGAATGCGGAGCGGAATGGAACAGCGATGAAATACTGAGGGCTATGGAGAGGGTAAAGGAAGCTCAGAA
>WFYK01000074.1 GCA_015490105.1 Aquificaceae bacterium
CACCGATCCCTACAATTCCCAAAGCTTTCAGGTAAGCTTCCGTAACACTGTAAGGTTTTCTAAATCGAGGGAAGCGAACGGAGAGGCGCCTCCTTATAGATTCTTTTGGGTAAGATTTCCACGAACCCGGCAGAAAAATTTTTAGTAGAAAGCTCCTCAAGTTCTTGTGGAGGTCAACCTTAAGGGAAAAATTTTCCTTCCTGAGAAGTGAGATGACCCCCCTTGAGGGATATTCCTTTTTGTCTACCGCTACTACCTCCACCCTCGGATCGTCCGCAAATATCTGATCGTAGGGCTTGAAGGTAAGAAGGACCGGTTTTATGCCCGCTTCAAGGAGGGGATCGAAAAGCACGGAGGTCAAAACCACATCTCCGAGGGAGGAGAATCTAACGAGAAGGGCTTTTTCCAAGGTGGTTTTGGTGGCCCAGGGCGGAATCGAACCGCCGACACCCCGGTTTTCAGCCGGGTGCTCTACCAACTGAGCTACCGGGCCTTCGAGAATATTATATTATATTCCTTCCGCCATGGTAGACACCCACTGTCATCTGGATCTTCTCAAGAAGGAGGATCTGGAGGAGACCCTCAAAGACGAGTCCTTAGAGTATCTTCTTACCGTAGGCTACGATAAGAAAACCATAAAGAATGCGATAAAACTTTCGAGAGAGCACGCTCATGTCTACTGTGCGGTAGGTTTCCACCCCCACGAAGCGGATAAGGTAACCGACGAAGACCTTGAGTGGCTCAAAGAGGTGGCAAAGAGTGAGCCCAAGGTCAGAGCCTTAGGAGAGATGGGTCTTGATTTTTACAAGAACTACTCTGACAGAAAAAAGCAGGAAGAAGTTTTCAGAAAGCAGATAAACATCGCAAGAGAACTCGGCCTTCCAATAGTAATCCATATGCGGGAGGCGGAGGAGGAGACGATAAGGATCCTGAGGGAGGAAAAGGCTTACGAAGTGGGAGGGATAATGCACTGCTTTACCGGGTCCTACGAGACCATGAAGAAAGCGGTCGACATGGGCTTTTACATATCCTATTCGGGAATCCTTACCTACAAGAATGCGCAAAACGTTAGGGAAGTTGCCTCAAAAACCCCCACCACGAGGATACTTCTGGAAACGGACGCACCCTTTTTAGCACCTCAGCCCGTGAGGGGAAAGCCGAACAAACCACCTTACATCTGGCACACCGCCAAGGTCCTTGCGGATCTCCTTCCCAATACGTCACTCGAAGATGTAGATAGGATGGTCTCTGAAAATGCAAAGCTACTTTTGAGCCTCGGACAAAGCCCTAAGAGGGATACGATCACCTACGTTATAAACAACAAACTCTACATAAACCTTACAAACAAGTGCAACCTTCACTGCGTATTCTGTCAGAGAGAAAGGGAGAGAAACTTCATGGTAAAAGGCTACTGGGTCTGGGTAAACAGAGACCCATCCGTAGATCAGATAATCAAGGAAATCGGAGATCCAACGCGCTACGAAGAGGTGGTTTTCTGCGGATACGGAGAGCCTACCTTAAGGTTCGACGCCCTTAAAGAGGTAGCCAAGTTCGTAAAGTCCAGAGGAGGGAGGGTCAGGGTAGATACGAACGGCCTTATGTTTACTTTCCTGCCGAAGGAAAAACTGAAAGAACTCAAAGGTCTCGTGGACGTGTGGTCCGTATCTTTGAATGCCCCGGATGAAAAGACCTACAACGAGGTTTGTAAGCCCGCCCAAAGTGATGCTTTTGGGAAGGTTTTGGAGTTTATAAAGGAAGCTTTAAAGGAAGGGTTTGAGGTTATCGTTTCCGCGGTGGACTACCCCGGTGTTGACATGAAAAGGGTGGAAAAGCTTGTAAAGGATCTGGGAGCCAAATTCAAATACAGAAGGTTCGAAGTAGTAGGTTAATCGAAGTAGCGCACTATCCTGTAGTAGGTATCCCTCTGGGCGGGTCTGAAACCCGCTGACTTTATTGCGTTCACCATGTCTTCCACTTTAGGTATCCTCACCTTGAAGTGGGTGGAGGATATGACGTTTTCTTCTATCATCACAGACCCCAGATCGTTCGCACCGAAGTGGAGTCCAACCGTTCCTATGGCCATCGTCTGTGTTACGTGGGAACTTTGGACGTTTTCAAAGTTGTCCAAGAATATCCTTGAAAGGGCTAAAACCTTAAGGTAATAGACAGAGCTTGCGGGTTCTATGTGATCGAGTTCTGTGTTTCCCCTCTGGAATGTCCAAGGTATGAATGCGGTAAAACCTCCTGTCTCATCTTGAATCTTTCTTACCCTGTCGAGGTGTTCAAGTATGTGATCTATCCTCTCTACGTGCCCGAACATCATCGTTGCGGTTGTGGTCATACCGAGCTCGTGAGCGGTTCTGTGGACCTCTTCCCACTCTTCCACTGTGCACTTTCCGGGCGATATCTGATCTCTCACTTCTTGAGAGAGGATCTCCGCTCCTCCACCCGGAATGGACATCAGTCCTGCGGACTTGAGCCTCTTTAAAACTTCGCGGATGGGCATTTTTTCGAGTTTTGACAGATAAACGATCTCAGGTGCGGAGAAGCAGTGTATTTGAACCTGAGGGAATCTCTCCCTTATTGCGGATATCATCTCCTCGTAAAAGCTCAGGGGCAGATCCGGATTTATTCCTCCCTGCATAAGAAGGGTAGTTCCGCCCCATTCCACGAGCTCCCGAACCTTTTCCAATATCGTGTCGAGATCTAAGGTGTAAGCATCCTTATCGCTCTTCCTCCTGTAAAAAGCACAGAACTTACAACCCGCTATGCAAACGTTCGTGTAGTTTACGTTTCTATCTATGACAAAAGTAACCACGTTGTCAGGATGCTTTCTCTTGCGAACGAGGTTGGCCAATGCTCCCAAGGTGGTCAGGTCGGATCCCTCGTAAAGAACCTTGGCCTCTTCCACACTTATTCTTTCACCTTCTATAACTTTCTCCTTTATGTAATCGACCGTTGCTGTCCTCATAACGCTTACATTTTAGTCACCGTTGTTTCCTTTAACCAGTCCAGCGGTTTTCACTAATAAAATCTAAGCACTATAGACTCATATTTTTGCAGGTTGGTCTTGACAAATAAGATATGCGTGCCTATAATTGTTTTCTGGAAAACCGAGGTAAACCTTGGGAAGGAGGTGAGAAAGATGGCAAAGCTTAAGCCTCTCTACGACAAGATCGTTGTCAAGAGGTTTGAAGAGCAGGAACAAAAAACCCCCTCGGGGATAATCATACCTGATACCGCCAAAGAAAAGCCTCAAATGGGTGAGGTTATAGCGGTCGGTGAGGGTAAGCTCCTTAACAACGGGGATCTAAAGCCCCTCAAGGTCAAAGAGGGGGACGTAGTTCTCTTTAACAAGTATGCGGGAACCGAGGTTGAACTTGACGGTGAAAAGTATCTGATAATGTCCGAAGACGAAGTTCTTGCCATCGTTGAAGACGCTAAAGTTACCGCTTAAAAAAACACAAAAAGGAGGTGTGAAGGATGGCAGCAAAAGGAATTATCTATAGTGAAGAGGCAAGAGCAAAACTTAAGGCTGGTGTTGATAAGCTCGCTAACGCTGTAAAAGTTACCCTCGGTCCCAGAGGTAGGGAGGTCATCCTCGGAAAGAACTGGGGAACCCCCGTCGTAACCAAGGACGGGGTAACCGTTGCCAAAGAGATCGAACTCAAGGACAACTACGAAAACATAGGTGCCCAGCTCGTAAAAGAAGTTGCCTCCAAGACCGCGGACGTTGCCGGGGACGGAACCACCACCGCTACCATACTCGCTCAGGCCATCTTCCACGAGGGACTCAAGGCAATAGCCAGCGGTGCCAACCCCATGGACGTCAAGAGGGGAATAGACAAGGCGGTCAAGAAGGTAGTAGAGGAGATCAAGAACCTCTCCGTAGACGTTAAGGGAAGAACCGAGATAGAGCAGG
>WFYK01000075.1 GCA_015490105.1 Aquificaceae bacterium
ACTCTAACCCTGTTTTCCCTTTTGAGACATCCTTCTACAAAGGTATGAGACAGAAGGTAGAACTTATACAGATTCCCATTCCTTAGACTCAGCTCTTCTTTAAAGAAGTTCGCTAATTCCACTCCACCCTTTCAGCTTGCCAGCTTTCCTTCTCCCCCCACTTTGTTAAGCTTATCCAACCTGTCCGCCTCCGACGCCATAATTCCCAAAAGGGTATCTCCCCTCGGTCTCAAAAAGTCTTGTGAGTAGAGCATTGACTCTTCCGAGGTTCTTGAGGACACGCTGAGCTTCACACCCACCCTCGTTTCCATAGCCAGAAACTCATTTAGCTCCCTTACGGCAAATCCTCCCTTACCTTTCGCATACTTATCTACGAAGTTTCCCAAAGAAATGAATCCCCCCGCCGGCTCGTAAGATTTTTCTTCTTCCAGAAGCGGTGGAAACTTTAGAGGTGCTATTATCGGTTTTCCATCTTCTCCCTTTCTCGGCACAAGGCAGTCTGCAGGAACCGGAAGGTAAACCTCATCATCTTTGACCAGCAGAACCGAGAAAACCCTCCTAAAATACGGGAAAAACCTCATTATGGGCGGAGGGAAAGAGCTTTTCTGGACATGAGTCTCTCCTGCAGCAAAGTTCTTCAGTCCGCCGAAGCTCAAAACATCGTAAGGTTCAAGCAGATACAGCTTCATTTGCTTCCTCCATCTGGCTCATAAAGCGGGCTATGTAAAAGATGTTCAGCAAATCTTTCAGGTCATCTCTTTCAGATAGAAAGTTCTCAAGTAGTTTCATAAGCTCATTAACCTCTTCTCGGGAAAGGGTGCTTTTTCTTCGTAAAGCTCTTCTGATAAGAGTTAAATTCAGAGGTAGGAATTCATCATTACAGTCCAAACCACCAAGCTCCTTTTCCAAGGCGTAGGCGAGTGTTGAAGATAGCTTATTTTTACGGAAGTAGTATATAAGTCTATTCAGAGTTTCAAGTTCTTCCCATCTCAAAACCAACTCTCTGGGAGAGCCTGACCTCTTAATTACACTCACGCAAATCCTGTTCCTGCCGCTGTCCTTTGCCAGCTTCTCTGCCCTTCTTACGGCATCAAGGACAAAGCTCAGGTTTTCCTTTTCGTGAGCTACTACGATGCCCGCACTCATTGTGGGTTTGTTTGCAAGGTTGTTAAGCTCATTTGTTATCAGCTTGCTATATTCTTCCCTTGCATAATCAGCAAACCCCAGAGCCTTTGAAGGGTGCATAACCGCAAGAACGTCATCTCCGCCTGCATAAACCACGCTGAGCCATAGGTTGTCTTCTTGCTTCTTTACACTCTGGGCAAAGCTTGAAACCGCCCTTGAAAACTTGCTGTGAAAACCCTCTGTTAAGTCCACACCTCTCAAAGAGTTATCCCTGCCGAGCCATTTACCCATGTTGTCCCCGTCCGCCATGAGGATGGCGTAGTAAGAGTTCTTTGGTTTATCAAAGTAGTCGTAGAGTTTTTCAAGTTCATTCGTAAGGTCATTAAAAAGCTCCTTCTCTTCTGCGGTAGCATTTGCCATCATATCTTTTACTTCTTCCGGGTCAAAATAGTCAGCTATTACCTTTTTGATATCCGTTCTATCCGTATTTTCCTCAATCAGGTTAACTAAGTGCAGTATTCGGTCTTTATTGGGAGCTTCCTGCACCTTTTCTTTCAACTCTGCCCAAGCGAAGTCCTTTGTGCTTGGGAATGCGGGAATTTTTGTCCTTAGTTTGTGTTTAATGTAAAAAGGGAAAAGCCTCTTAGTAAGACACACTCCGCAGATGGGCTTGTCGCCTACCGCTATTCTGTAAGCCTTCTTTAAACTGTCTATAAACTCCTTCCAATCTACAGCCAAAGCGGGATATTCACCGCACAGATAACACCCGTTAGGATAAATCTCTTTTCCTTCCTTAGAATTATACGTGTAGCCGTCCTGAAGCCCGTAGTATGGTCTGAAGCTCTTCTTGGCTCCGAGATGTCTTTCCGCAAGGTCGTAGGTTTCTCCGTAGTCATCACCTATGGGCTGGATGTGACAGAAGTATTTGAAGTAGTGCTTTGCATGTATATAAAACTGTTCTCTAAGTTTACCCTCAATGCCCAACTCATTCGCTACGAAGGTATATATTTCTTTCCAAATTTCTTTAAACTTCTCTTCCAACTTACCGCACATATCTCCCTCCACCTTTGCTACGAACCTATTGGGATAGTTGGCGGTAAGTTTGTTTGAAGATTCCTCGGGAACTACAGGATATATTATTGAAGCTCCGCATTCTTTAGCGTGTTCAACGAGTCTCTGAGTTATATACGAAAGCAAATAGCTTGAACTGAAGAGGTCTCTTAGCTTTCTGGAGCTTTGTATAAACCCTTGAACGGGCGAAAAGGTGAAAATTAGCAGGTTCATAGTTTAACCTCCTTGGCTGAGAGCGATTTTTTGAGCCGCCAATGTGCTTAAAAACTCTTTAACCGGGTTTAAATTGATGTTTCCCGGTCTTCCTCTAAACTTTAGTTTCTCACCTTTGGGCAGAAAGCGTCCGTCTAACCATACCGCCATCCACCTGTATCTATCACCTACTTTTATAGCTTTAAGTATCAAAGGAGAAGCCCTCCTCGTGTAGTGTTCAGCAACGAGGAATGCGTTTCCTCTGTGCCTTATGGGAAGCCCAAAAGCCCCCATATCAAATATCCGCCCCTTGTTTTTAGTTCTATAATCCATAAATCTCTCTCCCACCTCGCTGAGAGCTTCCGCCCAAGTGTTAAAAGTTTTTTTACTTACGTATACCTCTTTTACCAAACCTTGTCCTTGCACAGCCCCTAATGCCTTTGTGTATTGGGACTTGAGCCATTCAGGGAACGGTTCTCTCGGGCTCATATCAATAAAACTTTTCTGAGAGTCCATGACTCGGATATTCCCACCGCCTCTTCTAGCCCTCGTGCCCACACCACCGAAAACGGACAAAGCCCAAAGGCTCGCAATTGCATGGGATAGAAACTCGCTCTCTCCTACAAGCTCAAGCACGAACCTACTGCCAGGTGTTAAATAGTCCCTCTTTTTGAGAGAGACCACCGAAAAGAATAAATACCCTATGCCCGCATGCTTACCACTCAGTTGTCCTAAACGCTTGTCGTAATACCACTGTAATCTGTTATCCCCTTTTACATCTCTTCCGACATTAACACCTCTATTTTTAATCCTTAGCCAGACCTTCCCTGCACTACCCTTATCTCCACCTCCTCCAAATATTTTCATTTCTTCATTGAACAAAACCTCAGGGTTTTGCCATCCCTTTAAAACCCTCCACCACCATCTAAGCAACCCTATAAAACTCGCCGGTCTGAGTTCCGCCTGTTGGTCAGCCCCACCGATAAACGCCGGAGTTATGAACTCAATCTCATACTCAAGTTTTTCCATCTTCCACCTCCAGATAGCCAAAACCCTGCCCGGTTCTAAACCCGAGTCCGTATTGGTATATAAAACGCAAAAGCTCTTGGGAGTCTGACAGGATTTTAAACTTCCCGATAAATCCCCTTACATAACCCCCATAGTGCTTAACAAACTCTTCCCTTGTCCTTAGGCTCTCAAAGGCAAATTTGCTAACCTTCAAGTCTGCCCCCTTTATCTCCCTGTATCTTCTAAAAATCGTGTTCAGGAGGGATTCCTCAAAACCCCCCTCTGAAGGAATTATAAACCTTTCTGTTGGCGTTCGTGAAGTAAAACCCATACGCTCTACAACTACGGGAGAAAGCGTTTTATACACACCCGTAGGGTCTCTCTCCTCTTCCTGCCTTATCCAATCAACCACGAACTTTCCTTCTCCTACCGAATGGATGGAACCCTGCTTTTTCAGTGCCAACGCTCCGTTATAGAACTTAACCGCTAAGATGCTATCGCCCGTTGAGAACCTGAAGTTTATATGTCCAACACCCTCTATAAAATCCTTATTTATCCTTGCCTCTTTCCCAAAGTAAACCGCAAAGGTGTAGGGTCTTGCCTTTACCTTCTCGTATTCATCTTTCAGAATCCTCTTGAGAAGGGAGATAAACCTCCTCCTGTAATCTATACCGACCCTAACGGGTGTATCGCTGACGCTCCTTAACCTAAGGAGAAACCTCACCCCCCTCCTCCCTGATCCTTCTTATGCTCTCAAGCCCTATCACTCTTGCGTAGCTTTTGCCTTGGTAGTTATAGATGTAGCCCGGGTTGTAGCAACCGAAGGCAACCCCCACCATGAAAGCCACAGGCACC
>WFYK01000076.1 GCA_015490105.1 Aquificaceae bacterium
GATCAACCTTCCTTCCGCGTCGAAAATAGCACAGGATATGTCCTTTCTCTCTTTTATGTTTGGAGAGAAAGCGCTTCTCCTTAAAACCTCCCCCATTTCTTCCGCTACCGAAGAAAGCCTGTTTTTGAATATTTCAAGTCTCAGAAGGTCCATTATTAACTTACCCCCGTGCTACCGAATCCTCCTTCTCCCCTTTCGGTCGTGGAAAGATCTTCAACTTCTTCTACTTTTGCCCTTACCACGGGTGCTATTACCAGCTGAGCTATCCTGTCCCCTCTGCTTATAATTACCTCTTCTTGACCCAAATTTACCAAGATAACCTTTACCTCACCCCTGTAGTCCGCGTCTATGGTTCCCGGAGCGTTGAGAACCGTTATACCCTTTTTTAAGGCAAGGCCACTTCTTGGACGCACCTGACCTTCATAACCGGGGGGAATTTCAACCGCTATACCCGTTGGTATAACGCACCTTTCTAAAGGCTTAATAATAACTTTATCCTCTACAGCAGCTCTGAGATCCATGCCCGAGGATAGGGGTGTTGCGTAGGAAGGTAGATCAAGCCCTTTCCCGTGGGGAAGAACCTTCACCTTTATCTTAACTTCCATATTAGAAGCTCCTTACATGCTCCATGTAGGCTTCAAAGCGTTCTTTTATCTCCTCCAAGAAATCCCCTCCAAACTTCTCTAAAAATGCGTCCGCAAGCACTATGGCAAGCATAGCCTCCCCCACAACGGATGCGGCGGGAACCGCCACCACATCTGTTCTCTCTTTACCCGCTTTGAGAGGTTCTTTTGTCTCTATGTCAACACTCCTTAAGGGGTTTTTCAAAGTAGGTATGGGCTTCATAGTAGCACGCACAACCACCGGCATTCCGTTCGTTATACCCCCTTCGGTCCCGCCGAGATTATTGGAATACCTGAAAAACCCTCTTCCTTCTTCCCATCCTATCTCATCGTGAACCTGAGAACCTACCCTTTTCGAAGCCTCAACACCCAGTCCTATTTCTACAGCTTTGATCGCCTGAATACTCATAAATGCTTGAGCTATCCTTCCGTCTATCCGTCTGTCCCACTGAACGTGACTACCCAATCCGGGAGGAACCCCGACGGCGAAAACTACGAACCTACCTCCGAGGCTTTCACCCCTTTCCTTCACCGAATCTATATAAGCCTTAAACTCATCGTCCCTTGAAGGTTCCGGAATCCTAAGATCTGAAGTTTCCGCCAGTTCGTGAAGCTTTAAAAGATCCTTCTCTTCCACCTCCACCGAAAGTTCCCCTATGCTTTCAACGTAGCTTCCTATACGAATGCCGAACTCCTCTAAAAACCTCCTGCATACGGAACCAACCGCGACCCTTGCTGCAGTTTCTCTCGCGGAAGCCCTCTCTAAGATGTTTCTCAGATCCCTTTGGTTGTATTTGATCCCTCCCGCAAGATCCGCGTGGCCAGGTCTGGGTTTTGTGAAAGGGACCACCGCATCTGAGGGATCCCCCTGAGGGTCCATCTTTTCTTTCCAATTTTCATAGTCTCTATTTTTTATCCACATAGCTATGGGAGAACCGAGGGTTTTCTTAAACCTCACACCAGAGAGAAACTCAACCTTATCTTTCTCTATCTTCATCCTCCCTCCTCTTCCGTAACCCTTTTGTCTTCTGGCGAGGTGAGTGTTTATGTAGTCTTCAGTAAGGGTAAGATTTGCGGGGATGCCTTCTAAAATGGCAACAAGACCTTTCCCGTGAGACTCTCCTGCGGTCAGAAATCTTAGAATTCTAAGAGACATTAGCTCTCTTTAGGGACCTTCACAGCCTTTACCACCTTCCCCGCCTTAAGACACTTAGTGCAAACGTATATTCTCTTTACCGTTCCGTCGGGAAGGCGAACCCTCATTTTATGGACGTTGGGTTTGAAGAGTCTTGGGTTTCTCTCTCCCGAGAAAGTAACCCTTCTTCCGTGCATAACCCTCTTTCCACATATTTGGCAAGCTGCCATTTTCCGAACCTCCGAATTTGAGGGTTTAGTATTTTACCCTAAAAGCTCGTCTATTATCTCACACAGGACGTGGCCGAGGGTAATGTGGCACTCTTGAATTCTCGGGGTTTCGTAAGAAGGAACCACAAAAGCGTAGTGAGCTACCTCCGCTAGTCTTCCCCCGTTTCTTCCTGTAAAGGCAACCGTAGTAGCACCCAGATCGTGAGCCTTCTTGATCCCCCTTATTACGTTTTCCGAGTTACCCGATGTGGATATGCCTATGGCAACGTCTCCCGGTGTGCAAAGGGCCTCTATCTGTCTCTCAAAAATAGTTTCAAAGCCATAGTCGTTTCCCACAGCGGTCAGGATTGAAGTATCCGTAGTGAGGGCTATTGCGGGGAGTCCCCTCCTTTCCTTCTTATACCTTCCTACTATCTCCGCAGCAATGTGCTGGGCGTCCGCTGCACTCCCTCCGTTTCCAAATAGAAGTATCTTGTTTCCGTCCTTCAAGGCGGTGGCCATTATAGTTCCAACTTCGTATATGCGATCCTTGTAGAGCTCAACGAAGGCAAGCTTTACCTCAGCACTTTCTTTGAAGGCTGAGATAATTTTCTCTATCATGACATCTCCCCATACATTCGTATTCAAAGCCTAAGTTCCTAATCTCTTCCGGATCAAAGATGTTTCTTCCGTCCACTATCACCGGAGCCTCAAGAAGTTCCCTTACCCTCTCGAGGTCCGCCTCTTTGAACTCGTCCCACTCCGTAAGGATAACGAGGGCGTGCGATCCTTTCAGGGCTTCGTATTTGTCCGTAAAGAACCTAAGGTCGTGGCCTTCTTTGAAGATACTTCTAAAGTTATCTATACCTTTCGGGTCATAGGCTTTAACTTTGGCACCCCTCTTTAGAAGTTCCGGTATAACCCTCAATGAGGGAGCTTCCCTCACATCGTCTGTTCCCGGCTTGAAAGTAAGACCCCAGACGGTAATTTCTTTTCCTGAAAGGACCAACAAAATCCTTTCCAGTTTCTCGACCAACTTTTGAACGCGGGAAGCGTTTATCTTTTCTACCTCTTCAAGGAGTCCAAAGTCGAGCCCAAAGTCCTTAGCGGTTTTTATAAAGGCTTTAACATCTTTTGGTAGGCAACTTCCGCCGTATCCCACCCCAGCCTTGAGGAACTTGTCCCCTATTCTCGGATCGTAGCCCATGCCCTTCGCTACAGCTTCTACATCTCCTCCTACCTTCTCGCAGAGATCCGCAACCATGTTTATGAAGGAAATCTTTGTAGCCAAGAAGGCGTTTGAAGCATATTTGATTATCTCCGCGGTAGCAGGATCCGTAATAAGAAGCGGGTATCCCTTCTGGGTTATAGGTCTGTAAATTTCTTCAAAAATCCTTTTAGCCTTTTCTGAATTCACTCCCACCACTATCCTGAATGGTTCTAAAAAGTCTTTTACCGCAAAACCTTCTCTTAAAAATTCGGGGTTACTGGCAACCTCGAAAGGAATGTCATCCCTAAGATATAGGCGAACTACCCTCTCTATAAGTCTGTGGGTTCCGACAGGGACCGTGGACTTTTCCACGATCACTTTGTAGGAGTCCATGTTCCTTGCTACGGTTCTTACCACCTCTTCAACGTGAGAAAGGTCCGCGGATCCGTCCGCCCTCGGAGGTGTCCCTACGCATATGAATATAACGTCCGAAAACTTAACCCCCTCTTTCAGATCATCCGTAAAGTGAAGTGTCCCCTTAGATATACCTTCTTTGATCAGATCTTCGAGTCCCGGCTCGTAAATGGGACTTTTCCCTTCCCTTAGCATCTTGACTTTCTCTTTTACCTTTTCAACCACTAAAACTTCATGACCTATGTGGGAAAAACACGCTCCGGAGACTAAACCTACGTATCCTCCTCCTACTACAGTCAATCTCAAGCGTGAGCCTCCAAGTAAGCTTTTGCTATTTCACGGGCCATCTGACTCATCCTTCTTATGTAGCGTGCCCTCTCTTGAACTGAAATAGCGCCTCTCGCGTCGAGAAGGTTAAAGATATGAGAGCACTTAAGAAGATAATCGTAGGCGGGAAGAACGAGTTTTTCCTTGAAAAGTCTCTCAGCTTCAGTGTAGAAAAGTTCGAAGACTTTAAAGAGCATTTCCACGTCCGCTTTTTCAAAGTTGTATGTGCTCCATTCCCTTTCCGCCTCCTTGAATATATCCCCGTAGGTGTAGCTTTCGTTCCACTTTATGTCAAAGACACTGTCCACACCTTGAATGAACATAGCTATCCTCTCAAGCCCGTAAGTTATCTCGACGGATATTTCATCCAAATCGAGTCCTCCCGCCTGCTGGAAGTAAGTGAACTGAGTTATCTCCATACCGTCGAGCCAAACCTCCCAACCCAACCCCCAGGCTCCGAGGGTAGGAGACTCCCAATCGTCCTCTACAAACCTGATGTCGTGGTCGGATATCCTTATACCGAGAGCTTCCAAACTTTCTAAATAGATCCCTTGGGGATCTTCCGGTGCGGGTTTTAAAATCACTTGAAACTGGTAGTAGTGCTGGAGTCTGTTGGGGTTCTCTCCGTATCTGCCGTCTTTTGGCCTTCTTGATGGTTCCACGTAAGCTACGTTCCACGGTTTTTTGCCTAAAACCTTTAAAAATGTTGCAGGGTTCATCGTCCCAGCACCAACTTCCAGATCGTAGGGTTGCCAAAGGATACAGCCTTTCTTTGTCCAAAACTCGGATAGCTTGAGGATTATTTCCTGAAAATACATAACTTCAACTATTATAGACCTCATGAAGAGAGCTATAGTCATACCAGCGAGGATAGGTTCAACGAGGCTTCCTAAGAAGCCTTTACGTAAAGTCGCGGGGAAACCACTTATAAGATGGGTTGTGGAAGGATGTCTAAAGACCGGAGAGAGGGTTATCCTCGCAACCGACAGCAATGAGGTGGCAAAAGCTGTAGCGGATACAGGGGTAGAAATATTCATAACTCCTTCAGATTTTCCATCGGGAACCGAC
>WFYK01000077.1 GCA_015490105.1 Aquificaceae bacterium
CCTCAGGTGAGGTAAGGCTCATACACGAGAGGTGCATGGCTACCATAGGAAAGGTAGGTCTTGCGGAGCATGAGCTTGTCAAACTCGGAAAAGCGGGAAGGGCAAGGTGGCTCGGCTGGAGACCCCACACGAGGGGAACCGCAATGAACCCAGTAGACCACCCCCACGGAGGTGGTGAAGGAAAGACCAAAGGTAAACATCCTGAATCCCCTTGGGGCTGGAAGACAAAAGGTTACAAAACCAGAAGGGGCAAGAAGTATTCTGACAAGTTTATCATCACGCGTAGAGACGGGAGGCCACTCTGATGGGGTATAAAGGAGCTTGGAACAAAAGGAACAGATTGATAGAAGATCCTGAGGCTTTCTACAAGCTCTACAAAAAACTCAACAGGCTATACAAAAAGGTCAAAGAAGCTATAAAACGTTACGGGCCCAATGACCTTATGGTAGGTAGGGTCGGTTTGGCGGACATAGAAGCTCTCCTTGAAGAAAGGAAGGCACTGAGGGATGCTTTAAGGAGTAAAGGTGAAAAGGATCCCAAAGTAGAGCAAGAGGTAAGAGGTCTTGAGATCATAGTAAACAGACTCAGGAAATACGAACAGGCTTACGAAGAGTTCAGAAAGATGGTAGATAAGAAAGCTTGGGTGGATCCCAAACTCTGGATGAGGATCCGTAAGATGAACGAAACGGGAGACAGGAAGGTGGTAAAAACTTACTCCAGATCCACAACTATAATCCCCGAATTCGTAGGCCACACCATAGCGGTTCACAACGGAAAAACATTTGTCCCCGTTTACATAACCCAAGATATGGTGGGACACAAGCTTGGAGAGTTCGCTCCCACGAGAACCTTCAGGGGGCACCCCGATAAAAGCGCAAAGGTAGTTAAGAAAAAGTGAGGTAGGCTGAGATGGGACAGCTGAGCATAAAGGACAAGTCTCAGAGGGAAGGTTACAGGCCCGGCGAGGCTATAGCGATCCTCAGATACGCCCGTATATCTCCGCTAAAGGCAAGACTCGTTCTCAGGCAGATCCAAGGAATGGACGTGGGAGAAGCCCTATACCTTCTTAAGGTGATGCATAAAAAGGCTGCCCGCATAGTAGAAAAGCTCCTCAAAAGTGCGATCGCCAACGCGGAGCAAAAAGGTCTTGATCTCGACAGACTCTATATAAAAAAGGCGGTTGCGGACAGGGGACCTATCTTTAAAAAGTGGATCCCCCGTGCCCACGGAAGGGCAACGCCTGTGAGAAAAAGGCTTTCTCACATTACCATAATAGTTGCTGAAAGACAGGAGGAGGAACAGTAAATGGGACAGAAGACCCATCCGATAGGCTTCAGGCTCGGAGTGACAAAGAGCTGGGACTCCAAGTGGTATGCTCCCAAAAAAGATTACTCCAAAACCCTTCACGAAGACCTCAAGATCAAGGAATACATAAAAAAACGCTACAAGGTGGCGGGAATATCCCGTATAGATATTGAAAGGATCGTTGACAAGCTCAAGATCCGTATCCACGCTCTCAAGCCTGCGGTTGTCATCGGAAGGAAGGGCCAAGAGGTAGAGTTCCTCAAGAAGATGATCGAGAGGATGGTCCCCGGAAGGGATGTAACCATAAACGTGACCGAGATACGAGTTCCGGAGCTCGACGCTCAGCTCGTAGCGGAAGACATAGCCCTTCAGATAGAAAGGAGGGTCTCCCACAGGAGAGCAATGAAAAGAGCCATAGACAACGCCCTCAAGGCGGGAGCAAAAGGTGTTAAGGTTCAAGTAAAGGGTAGGATAGGCGGTGCGGAGCTTGCCCGCAAAGAATGGTTCCTCGTGGGCAGGATGCCCCTTCAAACGCTCAGGGCGGACATAGATTACGGTTTTGCCACCGCTTATACGAAATACGGTATCCTCAGCGTAAAAGTTTGGATTTACAAGGGAGACATCCTCAAGGGCGGTAAGGACGAGGTTCTGAAGAAGATAGAGGAAGACTTGGCTAAGGCCTCTCAGGAGGTAGAGGAAAATGTTTCTTCAACCTAAGAAGACCAAGTTCAGGAAACAGCAAAGAGGGTCTCTAAAGGGGAAATCCTTTAGAGGTAATAAACTCGCTTTCGGAGAATACGGCATACAGGCTCTTGACAGGGCTTGGATAACCCAACGCCAGATAGAGGCGGTAAGGGTAGCGTTGGTAAGATCCCTTAAAAAAGGTGCAAAGGTATGGATAAGGATATTCCCGGACAAACCCTACACTAAAAAGCCCAACGAGGTAAGGATGGGTGGAGGAAAGGGTGATCCTGAAGGCTTTGTTGCGGTTGTAAAGCCCGGAAGGATAATGTTCGAGTTTTCGGGTGTCCCGGAAAATGTAGCTGAGGAAGCTTTCAGGCTCGCTGCCTCTAAGCTCCCCATAAAGGTTAGACTCGTAAAAGCGGGAGGTTTTAGCCTATGAAGGCGAGCGAGCTCAGGAAACTATCTACCGAGGAACTGAGAAAAAAACTTGACGAACTTAAGATGAAACTCCTTAAACTTCGCTTCAAGAAAAAGATCGCTGGGTTGGATAATCCTATGGCCATAAGGAATACCAGAAGGGACATCGCTCGCATACTGACTGTCTTACGGGAAAAAGAGCTGAGAGGTGAGAAGTGATGGCTGAGAAGAAGTGGCACGAAAAGAGAAAACACCTCGTAGGTGTGGTGGTTTCAGACAAAATGGACAAAACGGTAGTGGTTCGCGTAGACAGAAAAGCACCTCACCCCCTTTACGGCAAACACATCATAAAGTCCAAAAAGTATCATGCCCACGATGAAAAGAACGAGTGTAGGGTCGGAGACATCGTTGAAATAAGGGAGACCCGCCCCCTTTCTAAAACAAAAAGGTGGGTGGTTGTAAGGATAATCCAGCGGGCGAGAAGACCGGAAGAGACCCTCTCACAGGAAAGCTCTTAAGGTTTTATGGTCGTTAACTTCTACAGGCCCGTTGAGGTATTTTTCGGAGAAGGTGCTCTCAGTAAGGTCGGGGAGGTAGGGAGAAGGTTCGGGTTTAAAGCATTAGTGATTACCGGAAAAAAGAGCGCTAAAAAGAGCGGGGCTTTAGACAAGCTTTTTGAATCCCTTAAACACCACGGTATTCAAGAGATCGTTCTTTACGATAAGGTTGAGCCTAACCCCGTAGACAAAATGGTCAACGAAGCTTCGGAAATAGCGGTAAAGGAAAAGGTAGACTTTATAGTTGGCTTAGGAGGAGGAAGCGCTTTAGACGTTGCTAAGGCGGTTTCCATAGTTTCTTCCAACGAAGGTTCCGCTTGGGACTACGTCAAATACCCAGAAGGACCGCGCTTGATCCCGTATCTCAACAGACCTGTGATTTGCATACCTACCACCGCCGGAACGGGAAGTGAGGTAAACCGCTTTTCGGTAATAACCAACCCCATAAGAAAAGAGAAACTCGTTATCTCCCACAGTCTGAATTACCCAAAAGTTGCCATCGTGGACCCTTCCCTCACCCTTACTATGGACAGGAAACTAACAGCTATAACTGGTTTTGACGCGCTCACCCATGCCCTTGAATCCCTCACCAACAGGGTGGAAAACTTTATGGCGGAGGAATACTCCATAAGGGCTATAGAACTAATAAGGAAATGGCTTCCCGTTGCCTTAGAAGAACCGGAAAACATCACCGCCCGCAGGTGGATGTCTTACGCTTCCATGCTTGCGGGTATAGCTATAGATCATCTCGGTGTTGCACTGATTCACTCGTTAGAACATCCCGTTTCAGCCCATTACCCTCACGTGGCTCACGGGGAAGGTTTAGCTATTCTCGCACCCTACGTTACCGCTTTCAATTACAAGGGAAACCCCGAAAAGTATGCACTCTTTGCCAAACTTATGGGAGAAGAGGAAAAACCCCACAAGGCGGTAGACGCCTTGGTGAAGTTTCTTGAAAAGATAGGCCTGCTTAAGACCTTAAAGGACGTAGGTGTTGAAGAGGATATGATCGACAGGCTCACAGAAGATGTCTACATGCTCTCAAGACATTCCTTCCTGATAAATCCGGTCGAACCCACCTTGGACGATGTAAGAAATATTTACGAGAGAGCTTACAAGGGAGAACTCTGATAAGCTAAATATCATGGCGAGGGAGCAGTGGGCTACAAGGATAGGCTTGATCCTCGCAATGGCGGGGAACGCGGTAGGCCTCGGAAACTTCCTGCGATTCCCCGTCCAAGCTGCGGAAAACGGTGGCGGGGCTTTTATGATCCCATACATTATCGCCTTTTTGATAATAGGCATTCCCCTTATGTGGATAGAGTGGGCCATAGGAAGATACGGCGGTTCTAAAGGCCACGGGACGACACCCGCTATCTTCAGCCTCCTTTGGAACAACCCTGTCTCCAAAGTAATAGGGGTATTCGGCCTCTGGATACCTCTGGTTGTGATCATCTACTACATATACATAGAGTCTTGGACCCTCGGTTTTGCCATAAAGTTTCTACTCGGCTTGATTCCCAAGGTTCCCGAAGGAGCAGGCGATCCTCAGCAGTATTTGGCACCCTTCAAGGAATTCTTAGTGTCTTACAAAGGATCCGGAGAAGACATAATAAGGCCTTCCTTCTACGCTTACGTGATTTTCTTGATCACCATGTTGATCAACGTTC
>WFYK01000078.1 GCA_015490105.1 Aquificaceae bacterium
CGTTTTCAGAACCTTCATAGCTTCTAATATAACCCGAATTGTGGGAATAGCACCGAGCTTGTGTTTATCAGCCGTCAGTAACTTCCACCTCCCCGCCCCAGTGGTAGGGGGTGGCGTCTTGGTGGTATTTGATGCCGAGTATGGTGGCAGGGTAGAGCTTGATGGGTGCGTCTATCCCCTTTTCCTTTAAAAGCTTTTTGAGGGCTTTCTTTGCCTTTTGTGGATCTTTTTCGGAGGTAAAGAAAACCTCCTTCTTCGGTGGAGGCGGTGCGGAAAGACCCAAAAGGCGAGCTACCAGTCGGTCTATGTGGTTTAGCTCCACCTCCAACAGCCAGCGTCCTAAACTCCTTATCCTGTTAGGATGCACATCCCTTAGCCACTCCCTTACCTCTTCCCTTTGAGCCTTTCTGACCGCCTCTTTGGAAACTTCAACTATCTCCCTGTGAACAGAGTTCCCCGCATCATACTCAGGTATAGGCTGGCGAACGATGAGTTTGTGGATATGGCGTTCTCCGAAAAGTCCCTGAGATTGTTTTTCCCTTATCTTTTGAAGCAAAACTGAGGAATTTATAAAGGCACTTACGAACAAAGCTTCGTCGTAGCTTTCAAAAGAGGCGTAAAAAGTCATATGATCCACCACAAACCTCTCATCATTTTCAACCACAACCGCACAGGGGTTTGAACCGTGGGCGGTGTAAATAACCAAATACCCACCACGAACGGGTTGGTTGGTAAGTTTATTCCTGTAGTTGAGCCAATCTATTATGTTTGCGCTTTCTGCCTTCTCTCCTCTCCAGTGCTCCCAGATCTCTTGAGCCTTTACAAGCCACTCCCGAAAGTTGCGGGGAAGCTTTGTAGAGTTCTCCACCCAGTAGCGGAACCTGTCACTTGCACTTGAAAACTTTTTCTTGCCCACAAGCTCGTAATAGTCCAAAAGCCTGTAGCTGTCCCCCTCCACCTCCAAGGGCAGTATCACCTCATCAAAGTCCACCCACCCGAAGGGATACATCCTCTTGGATAAAAGAGTCTTGAAGAAAAACCTCTCGGGAACCGATCCCCTCAGCTCCTTTCCCGTAATCTTTACCTTTTCATCTCCTAAGTTTTTGGGAACGACGGGCACACTCTCTTCTGATCTACCCAAGGGCGTTTCTTCTACTTCTACAAACCAAAAGGGTCGGGGTATTAATTCTGCCCCTTTTTTAAACCTTTCCACATAAATGCTTTCCTTATGTTGCCTCATTTCATATGTCCAATACCCATCTACCAATAAAACCTTTTTCTCTTCTACGCTCAGCTTTTCTTTTGCAATCCCCAAGTTGGCATTCCTGTAAGGGAGTCTTCCCAAAAAGACCTTGGCGGGTATTTCTTTTTTTAAGCTCTTAGGCGTCTTTTCCTTGCGTGCAAAGACAACACAGCTTGCCTGATTGAAAAGGGGTTCTATGTCTTTTAGGTCGTAAAGCAGGTAAACCTCAAGGGTCATGTCCTTGTAGCGATTGTTTTTCCTAAGCCACTCGTTCTGATCCCCCGACAAAACCGAATAGGGCATTACAAAGACTATCTCCCCTCCTTCCTTCAAATACCTGTAAGCACTCAGAATTAAAAAGAGCGTTGCAAGTTCTACGTGAGATTTGTTCTCGCCTCTTACCTTTATCCCGAAATCTTTTAAAAACCTGTCGGTTATCTCTTGAAGTTGGGAGTTCATGCGGTTGTAGACTATCCAAGGAGGATTTCCTACCACAAGGTCAAACTTCCCTTGCAAAAAGAGGGGTTTGTAGATGTTCTTGAGAACAAAAGTCCAGATGCTGTCTCCCTTTTCTCGGACTATCTCTTTTAAAACCTTTGCGCTCTCGGAGAGGTTGGCACTTTTCCCTTCAAGGTGGGGGTAGTTCCTTTTTAAAAACCTTTTGAAATCCTTTTCCGAAGAGAGGGCAAAGTCAACGAGGGCGGTTATCTCTTCATCTATGAGTTCGGGACTTTCGTAGGCTCCGAGCCTTATCTTTTGACCTTCAAGGGAGATCTCTATGAAATTTCCGAAGACCTGACGGGAGTAGCCTAAAAGAGCCTGCAGGCTGTCCGCTGTGTATACGGGAAGGCGGATGTTTCGCTTTCTTTCCCTCAAAAGCTCACCCAAAGCTATCAGGTAGTTGGTCTTGGCGATCAGAACCGCAACGGGGTTTATGTCTACCCCCACGACGCTGGAAAGTATGTGTTTGAGCTTTTCATCGGGGTCTTTGAAGGGAAGTTCCCTTTTCTTTTTTATGGCAAAGAACAAGAAAGAACCCGATCCGCAGGCAGGGTCAAGGATGCGGGCTTTGGGGTCTTTTAGGGTTTCTTCAAGGATCTCTTGAACCAACCAATCGGGGGTGTAGTATTCACCCAGAAGCTGGCGTTCCGCTCTGGTGACTATGTTCTGGTAAAGCTCCTTGAGAAGATCCTCTTCTACCTCTTCCGAAAGGTCGGAAAAGGTAAACTTCTTTTCTATCGCACTCAAGATGAGGAGGGCAAGATCAAGGGCGGACTCCCTGTTTTCCTCCTCTAAGATCCAAGAAAAGAAGTCTTCTTCAATGTAGTTTTCAATTCCGACCCTCTCAAAGTATTTGCCCGAAAGGACCTCCTGAAGGTTTTCTTCAACCCGCAGGTTCAAGAGCTTAAGGGCAAGGATTTTAACCACCATACTCAGGTAGGTGTGTCTCAAAAAGAGATCCTCTTCAACAGAGCTTCCGTAGACAAAGGACATGTAGTTTTTCCACTGGGCGAACTTCAGTGAAACGTTTTTGAGGTGTTTTGAAGAGCTAAAAAGCTCACCGAGTTTTCTGTGAAGGGTTCTAAAAAGGGGTGTGTTGTAACCCAAGACTTCTATGACCCTTTGTGCGGAGAGAGGGAGCCTTTCTTGGGTGAGGATGTAGGTGTCCAGCTTGTAGAGGGCTTGCCTTACAGCTTTCGGATTTTCCTCTTCGGGGAAGGAGAAAGAGTCAATTGGGCTTTTGAGGTTTTCCCTCTCATAGACCTCAAACCTGATGCCGTCGGTGATGATGGCAAAGGGTGAGTTTTTGTATTCGTCCGAAGAGAGATACTTTTCTATCTGCTCAAGGGCTTTTCTCTTGAGGGGTCTGCTTCGGAGATCTTCTTTCACCTCAATGACTATGCCGTCAACCGCAAGGTCAACCCTGCCCACGAATATGCCCCTTTCCCTGACGGACTTTTCTATGGATATGTCTCTGAGATCTGCGGACTTTCCCAAGAGGGTTTTTAGGAAGTTTTTGAGTTCGTCCCTTATCTGAGCCTCCGAGGTTGCCCCCTTTACCCTCTCCACATACTCAAGGGCTGAGCCTATAAATGTGTCCATTCCTTAACCGCTAACTTCCAAGAGGCTGAGTATCCTTTCCACTTTCGCAAGGGACTCTTCAAGCTCCTGTTTTATTTTCTTTTCCTTTTCCACCACCTCGGGAGGTGCCTTTTTCAGGAAGTTTTCGTTGGAGAGTTTTCTTTTTACCCTTTCCAG
>WFYK01000079.1 GCA_015490105.1 Aquificaceae bacterium
CGAAGCTCCTATTCTAAATTAATTAATTGCTATCAAGAGTTTGAAAGGATTAAATTTTTAGGAGGTGGTGGGATGTTTACGAGAAGGGATCTTTTCAAGTTGGCGGGAGTGGGAGCCACAGTACTACTTATGGCTCCCGGTTCCGTTAAGGAGTCGTTCGGTGTCAAGAAGAAAAGTATCGACGATGCCCTCAAGGAACATCTTGGCGTTACCCTCAAAGACCTCAAGCAGAGTAACCTAATAACGGTCAAGGCTCCTACGATAGCAGAATCTGGAGCCAACGTCCCTGTTCAAGTAAAAGCTAATATACCTGTCAACCAAGTTGAAGCGATCTATATCTTTGCAGACAATAATCCCAATCCTTGGATTACAAAAGTAGAACTTTCCCCTATGAACGGTGAAGTTTTCTTTGCAACGAGGATCAAGCTCGCAAAGACCTCACCGGTGAGGGCTGTAATCAAGATGAAGGACGGTAGTCTCCTCATGGCTTTCAAGGAGGTTAAGGTTACCGTCGGAGGTTGCGGTTAAAAAACTCATAAAGGAGGTAGAGCATGGCGAGGATTGGAAGGGCTATAGTAAGGGTTCCCAGAAGGATCTCTAAGGGTCAGGTCTTCAAGGTCCAGATGGTCATAACCCATCCCATGGAGACGGGTCTAAGAAAAGACAAAAAGACTGGAAAGCCGATACCTGCACATTATCTTACCCGTATTGAATTTCTCTTTAATGGACAGAAAATAACCACGATTCACTCAGGACCCGGCATAAGCAAAAACCCTTATTTTGCCATAATGATGAAGGCTACCGAGTCCGGAACCCTCACGATCAAGTATGAAGACAACAAGGGCGGTAAGTGGGAGAAGAGTTTAGAAGTTAATGTAGCTTAAAGGAGGTATTTGGTATGAGGAGAAAGGAACTGTTAATCTTGAGTGTGATCGCCGGAGGGGTTGTTATTGGAACATTTGCTGTTGCTGAGGAAAAATTGCCCGAACACCTCAGAGAGCTGTTAGAACTGGGTATGCATCCGGGACATGTTTTTGTTGAGGAAGGGAAGGATTATTATCATAACCTTAAAGGACCGAATGGAAAAACTTGTGCTACATGTCATGGACAGGATGGTTCCAGATTGGTAGGTGCTTACGCTAAAATGCCAAGATATTACAAAGATATAGATGAAGTTGCGGATATAGATCTCAGGATTTATAAATGTATGACAAATTATATGGGTTTTGATCCTGAAGACAAAAAGTTCAAGAAGAAGTATCTCAAAACCTACAGAGTTCCCCTCGCAACATATGTAGCGTCCCTCAGTAACGGTATGAAGATAAACGTGAAGATCCAGCATCCTAAAGAGAAAGAGATGTACGAACTCGGAAAGAAGGTATGGTTCACGAGAGCGGGGGCAAGGGAGTTCTCCTGTGCCATGTGCCATACGGTCCTAGCCGGAAAGAGGATAAGGCTTCAGGGTCTCCCCAACCCTGTTAAGGCGAAGTCTTACAAACACTGGCCTGCTTATAGGTTCGGTTCCGATAAAATGTGGACGATGGAAGATAGAGTGAGAACTTGCTTTAGAGCTTACTTCCTCTTTTTAAACAGATGGGATGAGAAAAAGGACTGGGTTAAGAAACCTCCTTTCTTTGCAAAGGAGGTGATAGCTGTTGAGCTTTACATGAAGCACGCTTCTAACGGAGGGATCATAGAGGTCCCCGGACTCTTGAGATAAAGGAGGGGCTAAGATGAAGAAGATAGCTACTGCGGGAGCTATAGTGGGTTTGGGTCTTTTAGTTGCCTGTCAGCCGGCAGCTCAAAAGGCGGAAGCTCAAAAACCTAAGAAAAAGCTGACCGCATACGAGAAGTTCAAGATAGCCTTCTACCAGAACCGAGATGAGTGGCAAAAATACTGTTCCAACGAAGCCCAGCTCGTTCCAAAAGGAATAAGTGTTGAGGAGTTTAAAAAGGCTATGCTTGCAACCATAAAGTTTCCGCCCGGCGGCAAAGTCATGGGCGACTGGAAGAGGGGAGAGAAGCTCTTCGGAGACCCGAAGAAGGGTGGAAGGAGCAGGAGGGGTAACTGTTACGCCTGCCACTGCGGTGATCCTCAGATAATCGCTTGTGGTAACATAGGTCCGTCTCTCAGAGGCTACGGGAAGAAGGGGGTGGATCCTAAACAGACCTACATGAGGATCTATAATTCTTGGGCGTTTAATCCGTGCTCTGCCATGCCGAGACTCGGATACTGGGGAGTTCTGAAACCTGAAGAGATAGCAGACATTGTTGCCTTCCTCCACAGCCCAGAATCACCTATCAATAAGTGACTTTCGGGGGCGGTTGCCCCTTCTTTTTGAATTTTGAGGAGGTAATAGTAAATGCACCTTACTAGAAGGGACTTTTTGGAACTTGCTATTGTTACAGGAGCTTACTTGACCCTAAACCCAGTTAAAGCTTTAGCAGAAATGACTTACGACGACATAATGCATTTCAAACCCGTAGGTAACGTAACACTCCTCTTCACCACCGACATCCATGCTCATCTTGAACCTCTTTATTTCGCTGAGCCTATGAACCTCGTAGCTCCAAAAAAGCTTGCCGGAACTCCCGGATACATAACCGGCAAGGACTTCCTGAAATACTATAAGATAGCTCCTGAAACGTTGGAAGCTTACTTCACAAGCTGTGTAAACTTCCCAGAACTCGCTCAGAAGTTCGGGAAGATGGGAGGAGCAGCCCACATAACCACGATCATAAAGCACGTCATAGCTGAGAGGGGAAGGGATAAGGTCCTCATAATGGACGGCGGCGACACATGGACGACGACAGCCATAGGCACCTTCACCGAAGGAAAGTCCGTCGTCGAGTGGATGACGTACACGGGCTACGACCTCTTCGTAGCTCACTGGGACTTTACTTTTGGCAAGGAGATATTCTTAAAGAGAATAGGAGAGCTTGAAAAGGGTGGTTGTGAGTTCATAACCCACAACGTTGTGGATGAGCTTTGGGGAGACTTGGTATTTAAGCCCTACACGATAAAGGAGGTAGGTGGAGCAAAGCTCGGAATAATAGGCAGCTCTTTCCCCTTCACACCTATCGCAAATCCCAAACAGTTTGTAGAGGGATGGAGCTTCGGTATTAGGGAGGACCAACTCCAAGAGTTCGTAAACGAGCTGAGGGAAAAGCACAAGGTGGACGCCGTCATATTCCTGACCCACAACGGCTTCCCCCTCGACCAGAAGTTGGCTAAGGTCGTAAAGGGGATAGACGTTATCATCTCTGGTCACACCCACGACATAACTCCGAAGCCTGTAAAAGTTGGAAACACCTTAGTCCTAATAGCTGGTTCCCACGGGAAGTTTGTTGGAAGGCTCGACCTCGACATAAGGAACGGGAGGATAAGGGATTACAGCTTCAAGCTCTATCCGGTAGCTTCCAACCTCATACCACCCGACAAGGGCGCCCAAAAGATAGTTGAAAAGTGGAGGAGTGAGGTCAACAAGAAATACAACCTTGACGAGGAACTTGGTGTTGCGGAAGTCATGCTCTACAAGAGGGACACCTTCTTCTCAACTTGGGACTGGCTCGTCGGAGAGGCTATAAACGACTACTACGGAGGTGATCTGGACGTCGTCCACTCTCCCGGCTACAGGTGGGGAACGACGATCCTTCCCGGACAGAAGATAACCAAGAACCACGTCTACGACTACACAGCCATAACCTACCCCAACGTCTACGTACTCAGGAGAAAAGGAAGGGATCTCCTCGCCATATGGGAGGACGTAGCGGACAACGTCTTCAACCCAGACCCCTTCTACCAGCAAGGTGGTGATATGACGAGGATATGGAACGTTGAATACGAAATAGAGATAAACGGACCTCAATACAAGCGTATAAAGAGGGTGTGGATAGGAGGGAAGCCTCTGAAGGAGGATAAGGAATACCTCGTGGCGGTTTACGGCGGACCGCCACCCCCACCCGACGCAATAGAACCCGACTACAAACCTGTCCCCGTCTACGACATCCTGATAGACTACATAAGGAAAAAGAAAAACATTAAAGTAAGGACGAAGCCGAACGTCAAGGTTCTCGACGCCCCTTACAGGACCTACGATCAATGTTACGGAGGTGGTGCCTAAGCTTTGAAAGCCCTTCTTTTTCTCTTCGGAGGGCTTGTATTTACACTCCTTTTCCTCTTAGGTGTTAAACATTTCTACGCAACGCCGGAGAGAATTCTGTTCTTCACGGTTGAAGTAGAAGGAAGGGAAAAGGAAGAGGTTTTGGAGGAACTTATCGATAAGCTAAGGGAAAAAGGACTCGGCGTCATAGAAGTTGTCGATATTTCGGAAGACTACACACTGATCCTCTCCTGCGACGTTCCCTGGAAGGAGGAGCTTTTCAGCAAGGTCCCTTCCCTCTCTTCCCTCGTCCCATGCCCCGTGGCTATCTACAGATATAAAGGCAAGGTATATATAACAGCTCCGAAAGAGATCTACTTCGTCCAGTCCCACGGGGAAAAGCTCGGTCAAGCACTCTCCGACACGCTCACACGCCTCTATCAAGCCCTCATGATAGCTATAGGGGAGGTGGCTGTACGTTGAAGCTTCTTCTTGTGTTATTTTTCGTCACCCTATCTTTTAGTGATGTCTTCGAGTGGGAGGTGGAGGTGGAAGGAGAAAGCGTTGAAGCGGTAGCAAAAAAAGTAACTTTTGCCCTTAAAAGGGAAGGCGTAAAGGTCGAGAAGATCTTAAAACTGGGAGAAGACTATGTATACTTGTTCGTATGCGGGGAAAGGAATGAGACTTTGGCAAAGTTCGCACCAAAGCTTCTCACCTTATACCTTTGCAGGGTCTATGTGTATAAGGGTAAGGACGGGAGGGTGAGGGTAGGCTACGTCAACAAAGAAAACCTGCTCAAGATCTTCGAGAAATATGTTCCGAAGGAGGGATACAGAGAGCTTGAAAGTTTCACGGGGAAAGTAGTTTCCGTTCTGGAGGAAATAAGATGAAGCTTCTTACAGCTCTTCTTTTGTTCGTTTTTGTCTCTCTAGGGGGAGAATACCCATCCCACGTCTCCGAGACACTCAGAAAGATAAAGGACAACATATACGGTGTCTTCGGAGTTTACGAGCAGGCAAGTTACAAAAACAGGGGCTTCATATCGAACGCCTACTTCGTAGTTACGGAGGAGGGTGTGGTCGTCATAGACACCTTAAGCACATATAAGCTCGGAAAGGAACTCCTCGAGACCGTAAGGAAAGTTACGGGAAAACCCGTAAAGTTCGTAGTAGTCACCCACTACCACACGGACCACTTTTACGGTGTCGGTGCCTTCAAGGAAGCGGGTGCTGTCATTATAGCCCACGAGTGGGCTAACGAATACGTCTCGAGACCTTCGAGCTGGAACTTTTATGAGGCGAGGAAGAAGCTCCTCAAAGACCACATGGAAGGGACGGAGATGGAGGAGCCTCACATAGTCATAACGGAGGGTCTCGACATCCAGCTCGGAAAATACAGGTTTCAGGTGAGGCAGTTCTGCAAAGCCCACACGGACGGTGACATAGTCGTTTACCTACCCGACCAGAAGGTCCTCTTCGCGGGAGACATAGTCTTCGACGGAAGACTTCCCTTTCTGGGTTCCGGAAACTCGAAGAGCTGGATAAAGTGTCTCGACAGGATACTGGAGCTTGACCCCGAGATCCTCCTCCCCGGTCACGGAAAGCCGATGCTGACGAGGGAGAGGATAAGGGACAGGGTAATGTGGACGAGAAAGTACATAACGGACCTTAGAAACACGATAAGGAGGATGATAGAGGAGGGGAGGGACATAGATTATGTAAGGGAGAACATAAACGAAGCCCTCCTCGAAATAGACCCTTCCTACGCTCAGATACCGGTCTTTTTTGACGTCAACCCCGTGAACGCCTACTACGTATACTTCGAGATAGAGAACGAGCTTATAGAGGAGGGAGAGTAATGAAGATTTTAGTAGCGACTTGGGGAGATCCGACTAACTGGAGTGAGGTGACCTACAGATTAGATAATAATGAATTTAAAGGAAAAACCTCCCTTGGTGTTATTTTAAAAAGTGTTAATCCAGACATTACTATAATAGTTGGAATAGATACAATAGGAGAAGGCAAAAACATTCAAGAAATAAAAAATAAGGCGGAAGAGTTACTTAAAGGAAAAATAAATGAGTTTGGTCTTGCAGAGTTTAACCCTATAATTTGGATTTTACCGGGTGTTGGACAGTTCAGAGGTAAAATTTTTGAAGGTGAAATGACGGATTTTTACTATTTGCTTTTGAAAAAATTAGCAAATTTATTTTTAAAGTTTTTAAAAGAAAAGAAAGAAAAAGAGTTTGAAGTTTATCTTGACATAACTCACGGTATAAACTATATGCCTCTTCTTACATATAAAGCTTTAAGAGATATTCTGGCTATACTTGCAATGACTTCTAAAGTTTTTTTAAAAGTTTATAACTCCGACCCGTTTACAAGGGAAGCTCCCCTTTTGAAAGTTAATGTAGTTGAAGAAGTTAATGTAAAACCTTCTCCACCGAGAGAAATATCGGAGAACACAAAAATTCTTATTCCTTCTAAGTATTTATCCAGTGAAGAGAAAAAAAGTATAGGGAAAACTGTTTATAAAGAGCTTGCTATAAATATAGAC
>WFYK01000080.1 GCA_015490105.1 Aquificaceae bacterium
GTCTATGACCCTACTCGTTATGGGATCAAGACCCGAGGTGGGTTCATCGTAGATGATCAACTTAGGATTGGTAGCTATTGCCCTTGCTATGGATACCCTCTTTCGCATACCGCCGGAGAGTTCCGAAGGCATAAGATCTAAAACCTCTTCGTCCAAATCAACGAGCTTCAGTTTTTCAAGAGCGATCTTCCTTATTTGATCCTCGCTCATGGAAGTGTGTTCCAAGAAGTAAAAACCTACGTTCTCCCAAACCTTTAAGCTGTCAAAGAGGGCTCCCTCTTGGAATACGTATCCAACGCTTTTTCTCAGATCGTCGAGCTCCTTTCTGCTTAGATTTGCAACCTCTTTGCCGAAAACGTATACCTTCCCGGAAGTTGGCCTCCAAAGACCCACTATGTGCTTAGTTATAGAGGTCTTACCGCTTCCGCTCCCCCCTATTATGGAGAAGATCTCTCCCTCGTAAACTTCAAAACTTACATCCTTTAAGATTCGCCTCCCCTTTATCTCCTTTACAAGATTCTCCACCTTTACAACTACATCTTTCACAGGAGATCTCCCCTAAGGTATGGGTTGAACTTACGTTCGTGGCCTATGGTGGTTTCATCGTAGTGTCCACAAACCACGATAGTTTCATCGGGAAGTTCGGTGAAGATTCTCTCGAGGGATCTCTTGAGGGCTTGCGGATCACCCCCGGGAAGATCCCACCTTCCCACACTACCTTTAAAGATCAGATCCCCCGCTATGAGAATCTTTTTCTCCTCTTCGTAGAGACAGCAAAGTCCGGGAGTATGTCCAGGTGTGTGGATAACTTTAAAGCTGAGAGAACCCACCTTTATAGTGTCGCCGTCTCTAATAAAGTCATCCGGTTCCGGACAAGGTTCTGCCCCTATGTAGGTTGCAAAGCCCGGCCATATTTCGTCCCTTATGAGGAAGAGATCAGCCTCGTGAAGCAAGAAGGGTATGTCAAAGGCTTCCTTTATCCGTGCCACCTGACCCACGTGATCTATGTGTCCGTGTGTGTTGACTATGGCCACGGGTTTTAATCCTTGAAGAGCACTTTCTATCTTTTGAGCTTCCGCCCCGGGATCAACGATTATCGCTTCGCCCGTTTTTTCATCTGCCACTATGGAGCAGTTAACCGCAAGGGGGCCTACCGGAAGGATCTTGAGTATCATCAAAGATATTATGCACTTTTTTATCTTTACCATATTCCCGGACCTAATAGGTTGTTTTCTCAGATACGGCATCGTCAGGCAAGCCATAAAGAAGGGAAAAGTTAAAGTAGAGGTTGTGGATCTCAGGGCATACGCCCCTAAAGGTCAGGTTGATGACGAAGCTTACGGTGGTCTTCCCGGTATGGTTCTAAAGCCGGAGCCTTTTTTCAACGCATACGAAGAGATATACAAAAGAGGGTTTAAGCCTTTTGTAATAGCTACCGAACCGTGGGGAAAACGCTTGACCCAAGAGGTCGTCTATCGATTGAAAAATAAAAAGGAAATAGCCATCTTTTGCGGGAGATACGAGGGCATCGACGAGAGGGTAAAGATCCTCGTAGACGAAGAGATCTCCTTGGGGGACTTTATCCTGAGCGGGGGTGAGGTGGTAGCAATGGCGATCATCGAAGCGGTGGCGAGAACCTTAGAGGGGGTATTGAGCGAGCCGAAAAGCTTGGAAGAAGACTCTTTTTCTGGCAGATGGATCGGATACCCGGTTTACACGAGGCCAAGAGAATTTAAAGGTATGAAGGTTCCCGAGGTTTTAACCTCAGGCGATCACGCAAAGATAGAACTTTGGAAACTCTGGCACAGAATAGAAAACACGCTAAAGAAAAGACCGGATCTCATTCCGCAAGATCTAACCCCTTTGGAGCAGGAAATAGTGTCCGCGTTAAAAAAAGGTTTGACCTTTGAAGAGTGGATCACTTCTTGGCGTCCTTCTTCAAGCTGACTATGTCCTCTACTTTTATAACCTTCCTCTTGGGAACACTCACTATGGCCTTCTTTAAGGCTTCCCCCTCGTAGAACTTAGAAAGCTCGTTCTGGATAAACTCAAAGAGTTGATCTATTTGTTTTTGAAGCTCTTCCATCTGTTCCTTCATGGTGAGAATAATGTCTACGCCCGCGAGATTCACACCGAGCTCTCTCGTTAAAAACAGGATAAACTCGAGTCTTTCTAAATCCTCGTCCGAGTAAAGACGCGTGTTTCCTTCGGTTCTGGAAGGTTTTAAAAGCCCCTCCCTTTCGTAAAGCCTTAAGGTCTGAGGGTGTATGTTAAACATCTTGGAAACAACGCCGATGGTGTAGTAACGCTTCCTGTCCATGGAGCTTACCTCCTGTAGACCAACCTTTCAGGTTTAGGTAAAACCTCTTGAAGTTCTTTTAGCAATTTTTCTGCCTTTTTCCCGTCTCCTACCATCTTGCTTACGAATCCGAACTTGGGCACATCTACGTTGACCCTGATCACCAAGTCACCCCTTCCTACGCCCTTTAACTTGGGCATACCCTTGCCTTCAACCCTGATAAGATCCCCGTGTTTCGTTCCGGGAGGAATCTCTACCTTTACCTTATCTCCGTCCAGCGTAGGAACCTCTATCTCTGTTCCCAAAACCGCTTCTGGGAAGGTAACGTTCACATCAAGATACAGATCACTGCCCCTTCTTTCGAAAAGCTCGTGGGGTTTTACGTGGACGACTATATATAGATCTCCGGGAGGTCCTCCGAAAGCACCCGCGTGCCCCTTACCACTTACCACGAGCTTAGATCCTTCATCCACACCGGGAGGTATACGAACCTTTATTTTCTCCCTCGTTTTTACCGCACCTCTGCCTCCGCATGCCTTACAGGGCTCCCTTATTTCACCCACTCCACCACAAGACGGACACGTTTGCTCTACCCTTATAAAGAAGTTTCCACCTACTACCGTGCCCCTTCCTCCACACCTCGGACATACCCTCGCACCCGCACTTTTATCTACTCCGGTCCCACCGCAAGCACTACACTCGGTGAACCTATCAACATCGATCTCTACCGTGGTCCCTTTAAACGCCTCCTCAAGGCTTATGTAGACCGATCTCTGTATATCTTCTCCCTTTATGGGTCTTCTCCTCTCCCTCCTTCTCCTTCCCCTGCTTGAGAATATATCTCCGAAAATCTCCTCCACGTCAAAGAAACTTCTAAAGTTCTCGAAGATCTCTCCGAGGTCTCCTATGTTAATGTGCTCGTAAACCTGCTCTTGTCCAGCTCCCGCTTGGCCTTCAAAGGCAGCGTGGCCATACATGTCGTAGAGTTTTCTCTTTTGAGGATCCGAGAGAACCTGATAGGCTTCGTTTATCTCTTTGAACTTCTCCTGAGCTTCCGGACTTTTATTTATATCGGGATGATACTTCCTCGCCAGTCTTCTGTAAGCTTTCTTTATCTCCTCTTGCGAAGCGTTCCTCGGAACCCCAAGTATTTCGTAGTAGTCTCTCTTAGTGGAGGGCATTAATACACCTCCTGTCAAGAATCTTGAGCTATTTAAAAGATAAAATATGAGTGCATCTTTGTCAATTTGCTCTTCCTTGGGTTTTTCCAGTTTACGCTAATATATTAAGCATCGGTATGGAACTACAGCTACTTTTAGTGCTCCTTATCGCTTTCATAGTCCTCGGTCCTGAAAGGATGATGGATCTTGCGGTGAAGCTGGGGGAAGCGGTAAGAAAGATAAGGCAAACTTGGGAAGAGATAAAGTTCCAAGCTTACATGGAGGAAATGAACCGCAAGATCCTTGAAGAGGAAGAAAAGGCCCTCGAGGACAAAACCGAGGACGAGACGGAAGATGAAGATATGGAGGAACTTCCTCAAGATACTTCGGAGGAGATAAAGAAGGATGAGTCAGAGCAAGCAAGAGCTCCCGACGATGCCTCTGACGGAACATCTGAGGGAGCTCAGAATAAGGCTAATTAGATCCGTAATAGCCTTCCTCATAGGATCCGGGGTAGCCTTCTACTTTGCAAGGCAGGTATTTGAATTTTTAAAGATCCCCGTGAACAGATCTTATCCGGAGGTAGAACTCATTACCCTTTCTCCAACAGAACCTCTCTTTATCCTGATAAAGATATCCATAACCGTGGGTCTGATTTTGGCTTCCCCGGTTATTTTGTGGGAGCTGTGGCGCTTTGTAGAGCCCGCCCTTTACCCGAACGAGAAGCGTCTCTTCGTTCCGCTCTTGATCTCTTCGATAGTTTTATTCTTGAGTGGTTCAGCTTTTGCCTACTTCGTAGTATTGCCCATAGCTTTGAAGTTTTTACTGGGTCTTGGCTTTTCTCAGCTTGCAGCGACACCGTATCTTTCGGTAAATCTCTACGTGAGTTTTGTCCTTAAGATGCTCGTTGCCTTCGGCGTCGCCTTTCAGATGCCAATAGTCCTTTATATGCTTCAAAGGGCGGGGGTGATAACTCAAGAACAGCTAAAGAGCTTCAGAAGATACTTTATCGTAGTCGCCCTCATCATAGGAGCGGTTATAGCACCAGACGTTTCAACTCAAATCCTTATGGCAATTCCCTTGCTAATACTTTACGAGGTTTCCATACTTCTCGGTAAAACGGTTAAAAAGAGACCTTCCAAGGATATAGTAAAAGAAGGGTAAAATACTGGCGGTAAGGAGGTGAGGAGATGGCCAAGTCTATGTTATTTCTCCATATATTCTTTGCCATGATCTGGATTGGGGGTATGGTATACAGCCTACTTTTTCTTCAGCCAGCACTCAAAAGTTTGGAAAGGGATGACATAAGAAAGGATCTTGCGGGGAAGATCCTAAGAAGATTTTTCCTCGGCGTTTGGCTTTCCATAGCGGTTCTTTTCCTTACAGGTATGTGGATGTGGCATGAAGTTAGGCCCGACTTTTCTCAGAATACCCTCTTCCACATAAAGCTCTTCCTCTTTACCCTGATGGTAGTAAACTTCGTCTACATTTACTTCTACCTGCTGAGGAAACAACTCTTTAGTCATATCCCTAACTTCGTTTGGATAAACCTATTTTTGGGGACACTGATAACCGCGATCATCACCTACATTAGGTGATGCCTAACTATCTCATCCGCCTTACCTTTATAGGAACAAACTATCACGGATGGCAGTATCAACCTAAACTACCTACCGTTCAGGGGGAGTTGCTTAAGGCTCTCGGGAAACTATTCCCGGGAGATCTTAAACTGATCGGCTGTTGCAGGACGGACGCGGGTGTGCACGCGGAAGACTACGTAGCCAACTTTCACACTCAGGGGGAAAGGGATACTACTAAGATCCTTTTAGCTTTGAATTCCCTTCTGCCGGAAGATATCGGTGTTCGTGAAGTTAGGAAGGTAAGCGAAGATTTCAACGCAAGGTATAGCGTGAAGGGTAAAGTTTATCTTTACAGACTTTGGATCTGCCCTTGGAGGGATCCCTTTATGCACCCTTTCTGCTGGAAGGTGAGGGGGAAGATAGATATAAACTTGCTTGAGAAAGCTCTCAGTATGGTCAGCGGAACGAAGGATTTTAGAAACTTTGCCAAGTTAGAAGAGGAAAAGAAAACGGTTATAGACTTGGAAACGGATCTGAAGGTTCGAGATTGTCTTATAGAGATCTACTTCAAAGCGAGCCATTTTTTGAGGTATATGGTTAGGAAGATCACGGGTGCCCTCGTGAGTGTGAGTCAAAAGAAGATAGGCCTTGAAGACCTTGAGAAATTCTTTACGGACACGCCTTGCCCTTACAGAGCTCCCTCCCGCGGACTGACCTTAAAAAAGGTTATACTTCCTGAAGATGATCCTTGAGGTTGTAGATCTAAAGAAGAGCTTCGGAGGAAACCAAGCCCTGAAAGGAGTGAGCTTTTCCTTAGGAGAGGGGGAGATTCTCGGTGTGGTGGGCCCGAACGGATCTGGCAAAACTACACTCATAAACCTGATCTCCGGGGTTTTGAAACCCTCCTCAGGGAACATAATCTTCCGGGGTAAAGACATAACGAATCTCAGTCCTAATAAGAGGGCAAAGTTAGGAATAGGGAGAACCTTTCAGATAACGCGTCTTTTTGGAAACCTAACCGTTTTGGAGAATGTCCTGATCCCGCTCCACTATGGTGTCAAGGAGAAAAAGCCTGACGAGAAAGCTTTAGATCTTATCGAGATGGTTGGCCTGAAAGAGCTAAAAGATAAGAAGGCAAGCAACCTATCCTTGGCCCAAAGGAAAAGGTTGGAACTCGCAAGATCTTTGGCCCTAAAGCCCAAACTCCTTTTGCTCGATGAAGTATTTGCGGGGTTGAATCCCTCCGCGGTGGCGGAGGTTTCCGATCTCTTAAAAAAACTTCACAAGGAGTTCGGTTTTGCCATGATCCTCGTAGAACACGTGCTCAAAGCTCTGTTTAGGCTCACGGAGAAAGTTATCGTTCTCGCAAGCGGAGAGGTGATATTTGAAGGCCATCCGAAAGACATGGCTAAAGATGAGAAGGTTATAAAAGCATATCTGGGAGAGCGGTTCGCCCATGGCTTTGTTAGAGGTTAATAAGCTTTCTACAGGTTACGGGGAGATTCAGGTTCTTTATTCGGTGAATGTTAGTGTGCGGGAGAAGGAGATCGTCGCTATCTTCGGATCCAACGGATCGGGGAAAAGCACACTCTTGAAAACTATCGCGGGTATCCTACCCCTTTGGGAAGGTTATATCAAATTTGAGGGAGAAAGTATAGATAATTTACCCCCGCAAGAGAGGGTCAAAAAGGGTATAGCCCTCGCTATGGAAGGCAGACGCTTGTTCTTGGGTATGACCGTGGAGGAAAACCTCCTTATGGGGGCTTGGGTTTCAAAAGATCTTGCTCGGGAGAGGATCGAGAAAGTTTACTCTTACTTTCCCGCACTCAAAGAAAAGAGAAAAAGCCTTGCGGGGGATCTTTCTGGTGGCCAACAGCAGATGCTCTCCATTGGTAGGGCTTTAATGAGCAATCCCAAACTCCTTATGGTGGACGAACTTTCCTTGGGACTTGCCCCTGCGGTGGTAGAAACTTTAGCGGAGGTTCTTGAAGAGTTGAGGAGCAAAGAAGGTATCTCTATACTCCTCGTAGAACAGGAGGTTCGCCTTGCCTTAGAGGTGGCGGATAGGGCTTACGTCTTTGACTTGGGGAGGGTTGTAGACGAAGGTCCCTCCGAAGAACTTCTCAAAAGGGATTCAATTAGAAAAGCTTATTTGAGTATTTAGGTGAGCTGTGAGGGTAGAAGAGGTTATTAGGAAGGTTTTGAGCAACCTTCTTGAAAACGACAGATCTAAGGCCTTTATCTTCTACCAAAGTTTTTCCTTCAGTCTGCTTATGCTCTCGGTAATATTCGGTATATACGACGAGCTGAAAGGTTTTCACTGGGAGCTTCACCCCTACATAAGTGCCCTCGAGTTTATAGTCAGCTTAATAATAGCCTTTGAATACTTGGGCAGGCTCTACCTTGCGGAAAACAAAGGAGAGTATTTGGTAAATCCCCTATCAATAATAGACCTAATTGCTCTGGTTCCCTATCTCCAACCCTTCAGACTCCTCAGGTTTATCGTCATAGGTGCCCGTTTTATGCGCGTAGCTTACCGATACAGATACTTTGTAAAAGGAATAACATACGTTTTCAGGCAAATTACCTTCGAATTTTACTTTCTTTTGAGCTTCTTTATCCTCTTCTTTACCACTTCCGTAGTTATCATGTATTCCCTTGAAAAAGGTGCAGGAAACCCGAACGTAAAGAGCCTTTCTGACGCGATCTACTTGGTTGTGATCACCATGACAACGGTAGGCTACGGAGACATAACCCCTGTTACTAAGGAAGGCAGGGTCCTTTCTATGATACTCGGAGCGGGAGGACTTTTTATATTTTCTACATCCATAGCTACCATCAGTGCAGGGTTTTTTAACTATGTTCAGATGCTTAAAATGGGTATGATAAGCTTCAAAGATATGAAAGATCACATAGTTTTGTGCGGGTGGAACGAAACCGCACAGGTAATTTTAGAGAACCTCAAAGGCATAGGGAGGGATGTGGTAGTTATAACCGAACAGGAAATTCAGCTTCCAGAATGGGTCAGATACAAGAAGGGAGATTTTGGCAGGGAAGATATATTGTTGGATGCTGGTGTAGAAAAAGCTCACATGGTTATAGTTCTTGCGGAGAAAAACCCCGGATTTTCCGAAGACTCTATAGACGCAAAAACTATCCTGACAGGTATGCAGGTAAGAGACCTGAACAAGGATGCGGTTTTGATCCTTGAGATACTTTTGAGAGAGAACGCAAAGCTTATAAAGAGACGCAGGATCGCCAACTACCTTATAATAGGCGGGGAGCTTCTGGGTTTCGTCATAACCAAGTTCATTGAAGAAAAATCCTACGGGGATTTCTTCAACCATATTATAGAGAAGGTTAGCTTCGGAACCCTCAGGTGGAATAAAGAGAGCACTGTCTTGGAAGCGGAGAAAGAGCTCGAAAGTGAAGGTCTTAGGATCGTAGGTGTTGTAAGGGATCACAGAACAACCTTTTTTCCTAAAACATCCCATTTACTTAAGCCCGGTGACAAGTTGATAGTTGTAAAAGAAAGAAGACAGTAAAATTTTAGTTTTTAGACACACATACGAAGATTTAGGTTAGAATAAACTAACTAACTATGGTTTCGGATACTACGGAAAGGCTACAAGGAAAAAATGAGTTGTTAATCATAAAAATTTCATCTCAGCTTGCATTAAGCATCGGAAGGTTATATGATATTCCTCAGCTGATAGAAGTCATGTATGTGAATTTGTGTTTACTTCTTAAGGAGGGTTGGAGATGGCACAAGGAGCTACTTATCACCCTCACCACGAGGTAAGTATTTGGCCTATGCCGATAGGCATAGGTGCTTTGCTGATCCCCATAGGTTTTACCATGTATTTCCACTACGGATGGCAGATGCCCGGCCTGATAGTGGGAGCTGTAGGACTCATACTCATACTTGTAGGAGCTGCGGGATGGGCTAACGAGCACTTTGCTACGGAAAAGGATGAAGGTTTCGGTTGGCTCGGAATACTCAGTTTTATTCTTTCCGAGATCGTTATATTCGGAACCCTTTTTGCCGCTTTCTGGACCGCAAGGGTAACTCACGCTGATGAGTGGACCAGCTGGGTCCCCGAAGGGATCAGCCTTCAAATGGCCGGGATCTTAACCCTAATCCTTTGGGCATCGAGTTTCACCATCTTTAAAGCGGAGCTTGCCCTCGAAGAGGAAGGAGATACGGGAAAGGCTCTCACGTGGACGATCTTGACGTTCATACTGGGTTCTCTCTTCGTAGTTCTTCACGTCCGGGAGTGGATGCACCTTTGGGAAGAAGGGTTTACCCTAAGCGCGAATATGTATGGAACGGGCTTTTACGCCCTTACGGGTCTGCATACCTCTCACGTTCTGGTCGGTCTCGTGATGCAACTCTACGTTATGTGGCTCCTCATATCGGGTAAGATGAATAAGGACAAGCCTACATTAATGAAGGCTACTTCCGCTTACTGGCACTTCGTGGACGTGATGTGGATGCTGGTAGCGGGAACCGCCTATCTTGTGGGAACCGCCGCTATGTGAGGAGGTGCTATGAGAAAGCTGAGCTTGGCCTTGCTCCTTAGTGTTGCGATAGCGCTTGCTAACGTGGTTGGAGGAACAAGCGCGCTCAAGAAAGACTTCTTTGATCCTTCGGTTTTGAAAATCGATGAGACTAAGTATCTGGGAACCTTTGTCTACAACGCGACCGTGATCTTAGAGGACGGGAGCAAGGTCAAGCTATACGACCTCTTTCGAGATAAGCCCACCCTTCTTCTTCTTTCCTACTACACCTGTGAAGGATCGTGCCCGCTGAGGATAGATAACCTCAACAGGCTCATGAAAAAGTCCGACACTTTAAAGAACAGGGACTTTAACGTTCTCGTTCTTTCCTTCGATGAGAAGGATTCCCTTGAAACACTTAAGAAGTTCAAAGAACTGCACGGTCCCTTCGGGGCCCAGTGGATCTTCGGCCTGATCGCTAAGGAAGACATTGAGACTTTGACCTCCAGCGTGGGCTTTAGGTTCTTCTACTCGGAGAGAGACAAAACCTTCGTCCATCCCAACGTTTACATCTTTGTAGCTCCAGACGGAAGGATTGCCCGCTACCTTTTCGGTGTAAACCCAAAAGAGCGTGACGTGCGCATAGCCCTTGCGGAAGCTGAAGGCGGTAAGATAACCCCCAACTCCTTCGTGGATCTCGCTCTTCTGGTTTGCTACACCTACGATCCTTCAAGAAGCACGTTCGTGGTCAATCCTACGATCCTCTTTGGGGGAATAGGTTTCGCTGCTTTGGGCGGGGTTCTAATCCTCGCCCTTGTTTCGAGCAAGCTCCTTAAAAGGGAGGTGTAATGATGGAGGAGGTCTTTGCTTATCCGGCCAAATGGTGGAGTGAGGCGGTCACCGTTTGGCTCGTGGTTGCGGTGGTTATCTACTTGGTGGTAGCGGTTCCGGGCATCTATTTCATCCTCAAGTATAGGTTCAAGCCCGGAGAAAGAGAGGTAGGAGATCACGAAAAGCACGGCCACTGGGGTCTGGAAGCCCTCTGGACTATCATCCCAACTATCATAGTTCTCGTCTTAGCTACCTACTCCTTCGCCATATTCAAAAAGCAAAGGACAGCTCCCGAAGACGCTATGGTCATCAAAGTCACCGGTTTTATGTGGGGCTGGCAAACTGAGTATCTGGACGAGAAAGGAAACGTGATCAAAACGGTAGTCACCTCCTTCAACCCAAACAGCTATGAAGTTCCTGAAGATCAGAAAATTGTCGTTCCCGCGGGAAAGCCCGTAAAAGCTCTTCTTACCTCCCTTGATGTTATCCACTCTTTCTACGTTATGCCTGCCCGTATAACCGAGGATATGGTTCCCGGAAGGATCACGCACCTTTGGTTCCAGATCAACGAGCCAGGTGAATACTGGATCTTCTGCAGAGAGTTCTGCGGAACGGGACACTCGCACATGTTTACCAAACTCAAGGTGGTTCCTCCGGAGCAGTTTACCGCTTGGCTAAAAGGTGAGACCTCTGTTGCTTCTAAAAAAGTAGAAGGAGGTGAAGAGCTATGAGAGAAGCTATCTCGGTTCCCTATTTCGGTGCAAGCCTCAAGGAGTGGATATTTACAACTGACCACAAAAAGATAGGTATCCTCTATTTGACCACCTCCTACATTTTCTTCCTCGTTGCTGGGCTGTTCGGTCTGATCATAAGGTTTGAGCAAACCTCCCCCGGTTTTCAGTTCGTTGAACCTGACTTTTACAACTACCTGCTTACTGGCCACGGTGCGGTTCTGCTTCTGTGGTGGGCTATAGCTTCTCACATAGGTGGATTCGGAAACTTCCTGCTCCCGCTTATGATCGGTGCTAAAGATGTGGCTTTCCCAAGACTTAACGCTTTGAGCTGGTGGGCTTTCTTCGGTGCAAGCGTTTTGGTTCTCCTTACCTTAATTCCCGGCAACCACATAAAGATGATGTGGACGGGATACCCTCCCTATTCCGCTACGGGTGACGCCGGTGTTACCGCACTTTATGTTTTCATCATTCACCTTGTGGGAGTGTCCTCCATAGCAACCGCGGTGAACTTCATCACCACCTACATAAAGATGAGGGCTCCCGGTATAACCTTCTGGAACACTAACATGTTCGTTCACTGCCTTATCGCTGCGAACGTTATTCAGCTCGTAGGTGTTCCTTCCCTTGCAGGTGCGGTTACTATGCTCCTGCTGGATAAATACTTGGGCACCAACTTCTATAACCCTGCCAAGGGCGGAGACCCTCTAATTTATCAGAACGTCTTCTGGTTCTACTCTCATCCGGTTGTTTACGTTCAGATACTCCCTATATTCGGTATCTTCTCCGAGATAGTCTCTACCTTTGCGAGAAGGCCTCTCTTCGGATACAAGTCCATGATCTTTGCGGTTTGGGGCATAACCCTGCTTAGCTTTGAAGTCTGGATTCACCACATGTTCGTTTCCGGAGTTCCCGACTGGGCAAGGGTTCTAATGTCTTACACGACTATCCTTATAGCGGTTCCCACCGGAATAAAGATCTTCAACTGGATAGCTACCCTTCACGGAGGAGCCATCATCCTCAGATCTCCTATGCTTTACGCTCTCGGTGGAATCTTTATGTTCCTCATAGGAGGACTTACCGGAATTCCCAACGCTATGGTAGCTATAGATCTTGGAATATCCGACTCCCTGTTCATAGTGGGTCAC
>WFYK01000081.1 GCA_015490105.1 Aquificaceae bacterium
ATGGTGGAAAACTCCCTCAGGAAAGGTATAGACTTGGGGCTTCTTAGGGAGTGTGATACCTCCGTGCTTGCAAAGGCTTTAATAGGTGCGGTCAAGGAAGTAATAGTTGGGCTCCTGGATAAGGAAAATGTGGATACAAAAAAGGTGGCGCGGGATCTTGTAGATATCGGTTTGAGAGGAATATGGAAGGGAGGTGAAAGCTATGGAGGTTTTAGAGCAGTATAGAGCCTATAGACCCAGACCCATATCCCCCAAGGAGAGGGGAAAGGTAACCATCGTTTTCGGTGGCCTCACCTGGAAACACGAAAGGCTCATACAGGGGGCTTTGGAAAACGTAGGATACAAAGCGGAACCTCTTCCCCAGATAGAGCGTCAAGATCTGGACATAGGAAAGGAACTCATAGATACGGGTGCCTGCTGTCCTACTACCTTCACCGCAGGAAACTTGGCGAGGTTCTTGAAGGAAAAAAGCTCTAAAGAAGGTAAGGATAAGCTCGTAAATGGATACGCTTTCGTTACGGTGGGGGCCTGCGGACCCTGCAGGTTCGGACAGTATCACGAATCCTATGAAAGGGTTCTGGAAAATTTAGATCTGAGAAACTTCAGGCTCTTCCTCCTTGACCTTATGCAGATGGAACAAAACAGCGGTGGCATTGAGATAACCATGCCCCTTACCTTCGGACTCGTTTACTCTATGTTCCTTGCGGACATACTCACCGATATGGAATACGCAACCCGCCCCTACGAGGTAGTTCCCGGTGAAACCGACAGGGTTCTAAAGGAAAGTATAGAACTCCTTTACGAGAAGCTAAAGAAAAGACCTATCAGAGGTAAGAAGTGGGGGTCTCTTATTTGGCATGTGATAACCCCCTACTTTGTGAATGCTCTAAAAGAAGTTAAGAAGCTCTGGGAAGAGGTTGAGGTAGACAGGCTGAGAGTCAAGCCCAAGGTCAAAATTACAGGGGAGTTCTGGCTTCAGACCCACGAAGGAGACGGAAACTACAACATAAAGAGGTGGTTAGAGCAAGAAGGTGCGGAGGTGATCCCTCCTCCGGTAGCGGTTTGGATGGATTACCTCATGCACATGGCCCTATGGAGACTTGAGCAAAATAAGGACTTCGTAGACAAATACCACCTGAAGAAGTTCGCCATAAAGACAATAATCAAGCTATACCACTACACCTACAACAAACTCAGAAAAGCTCTCAGCAACATCCCTAACCCTCTACCTCCTCAAGAAAAACTAAGGGAGCTTGCCAGACCTTACTTCCACTACCTTCTTGCGGGCGGTGAAGGCTTCATGCTGATAGGTAAAGCCCTCTATGCGCATCTCAACAAACACGCCCACATGATCTGCGAACTTTCCCCCTACGGATGCATGCCCAACACCATGTCCATAGGAGCCATGCAGGCGGTCTTAGGAAAGCATCCTGATTTACTTTACGCACCTATTGAGGTCAAAGGGGACGCGGAGGTTCACGCCCTCTCGAGGTGCCAGATGATCCTGACCGAAGCCAAAAAACGTGCCCAGAGGGAGTTCGAGGAGGTGCTCGAAAAAACTGGCCTCACAGAGGAGGAGATCAGGAACTACGAAGAGGACCATCCCGAACTTAAAAAGGCTACCTACAAGGTTCCCCACTACGGCTATGCGGGAACTTCTGCCAACTACGTTGTGCACGTTGCGAAGCTGATGGGGAGGATTTAACGTGACTCTCCGAAGAGCTTGGTGGTCACAAAGTAACCCGCAAGTAGTCCGAGAACGCCGAGGATTGAAAGCAGAACCATCATCTGTTCATTCGTCAGATCCATGTCCGCGTATGAATATAGAGCCGACCAATACGGAGGTCAAGCCCGATAAAAAAATAAGTGCGGAAACAGGAGGAGAAACCCTTTCCGATATAAGCAAAACCACCGACGCCACCATTAGTCCCACACCAAAGTTCCTGAAGGTCTCAGCCCAGTATTTCTTGAGCACGGGAACTATTTTAATGGAGGTCTGAGATGCTCACCCTCGGACTTGACGTTGGCTCGACCACCTGTAAGTTCGTTCTGATAGATGAAAAAGGAAACATAATCGCCAAAGCTTACGAGAGACACAACACCAAACAGGCGGAGAAGGTCCTTGAGTTTCTTCAAAGACTGGAAGAAGAACACGGTCTTACCCCAGGCAGGGATAGGGTATACATAACGGGTTCAGGAGGAGGTCTGATAGGAGAGCTTATAGGTGCCCGCTTCGTTCAGGAGGTGGTTGCTGTCTCCACCGCGGTTGAGAAGTTCCACCCGAATGTGAGGTTCGTCTCCGAAATCGGCGGAGAGGACATGAAGACCATCTTCTTCCACGGAGAGGGGGACAAGAAAACCAGACAGGTCTTCATGCAGAGTGCCTGCGCGGGTGGAACGGGTAGTTTCATAGAAAAGAGTGCCAGAAAGCTGGGAATTCCACCCGAGAAGCTCTCCCAGATGGGGTATCTGGGCTACCAGCTCCATAAGGTAAGCTCCAAGTGCGGGATCTTCGCAGAGGCGGACGTAAACACTCTGGTGAAGGCAGGAGTTCCCGTGGAGGAGATAATAGCAAGCCTCTTTGAGGCGGTCGTCTACCAGAACCTGGCGGTCCTCACCAAAGGGAACACACCAAAGCCCGAGGTCCTTCTTTTGGGAGGTCCAAACCTCTTCTTTAAAGGTCTTCAGGAAGCCTGGAGGC
>WFYK01000082.1 GCA_015490105.1 Aquificaceae bacterium
ATGCTATTGTGTGTAGAGAAGATGTTAATTATGTGAAAACACTTGCAAAAAGAACAAGGATTTGTGCCGGATATGTTCTTGAGGAAAAGGATAATCAAATAATAGATGCTCTTGGTTCTGCCTTTCCAAGGTATTTCTATTCAAGTCCCAGAGTAGTAGCGACTGAATTATCTATATTACCGAAAAATATGTTTTTAAGGAAAAGATAAACTATCTAAATTTAAATTCACTTTATTAAAATTTTAAACAATGCATGTCCTTATTGTAGGCTTGGGCAATATGGGTATGAAGTATCTTGCTAAGTTAGAAATACTGCAAGAGCTTCCTGTCGCGTGTGATATAGACCCATATAAGAATCCAAAAAGGTTCCCTTTTTACTGTCACTTTGGTGATGTAAAGGAGGATCTAAAAGGCGTAATAGTTGCGACAGATCCAAAGAATCATGTATCCATCGCAGAAAAATTTCTGAAAGAAGGAATACCGGTTTTACTTGAAAAACCGCCAGCTTTAAAAACCTCAGAGTTCTCCAAAATAGTGGATCACCCTCTTCTGGAAATCTCTGAGGTTGAGCTGTATTCCTTTCCCGTTAGAAACTTTCCCAAAAGCTTATCTGTTAAAGAAATTCTAATAGAAAGATTAAACAAGGGTAGGGGATATATAAACCCCCTTTGGGATCTCGCTTGGCACGACCTATATATTCTTCAGTATCTTTTCGGAATTCCTAAAGTTGAAAAAGTCAAGGACGGCAGAGTATGGGAAATTGAAGGGCACGTAAAGGGTATCCCTTTCAAGCTGAGAGTAGCTTGGGAATACGAGAAGGGACCAAAGCGGGCTTGGACTCTAATAACTGACAGGGGAAAAGTTCTTTTAGATTTCCTCGAAGAAAAGCTTACCATCGATGGGCATACCTTAGGCGGTAAAAGAACGGACAAGCTTCTTATGATGGTAAAGGATTTTCTCGAAGGGAAAAAACGAAAGGGTTCAACAAAAAGGGCTATGGTTAACATTCAAATCTTGGAGTCTTTAAACTCGTCGTAGTATATCTCTACAAGTGCATCCCTTTTTAATTCTTCTATCAACTCTTTCATTTTGCTCAAAAGCTTCCTTTGAAAAATCAGGTTTTTTATTTCCTGTTCGCTTCTCCCAGAGATTACCCTCTCTTGCTTTAATATCTTTGCTATATATATGGTGTCTTTTGTTTCCGCAAAGACTAAATCCCCTACACTTGATCTCCAAACTTCCTTGTCGAGTTCCTTTACGAGATCGCCTTTAAAAACGGAAAGGGTTTCTAAGGGAACGTTTAGTATCTGAGATAATTTCTGAATGTCTCCCTGGGATTCATCGAAAGCTCTTAGAAGTTCTTCCTGCTTTGACTTAGGAATAGTAATTATTTGAATGGTTCTCCTTAGCCTTATTTCTCCCTTCTTTAGTCTTTCAAGTTCTATTTCTATCTCACTTATCTCTATACTCCTGCTCAAAAATTCTCTAAGGCCTGCGGTTGATAAAATTTCAAGTTTTAATACCTCCTTTAAATCATCTGGAGTGAGACCCTCTTCGTAAAGTTCTTTAAAAAACCCTTCAACCGACTTATTGTTAGACCTTGCTATGTTTCTTATTACGTCTTCCATATAATCCTCAGGAACGTTAAAACCTTTCTCCCTAAGGAACTGAGCTATGAGTTTTTTCACTATAAGTGTTTCAAGAAGCTTTTTAGGATCAGGTGTGTTGTATATAAGTGAGGCTACCTTTAGTTCACTTTCTAAGATTGGTTCACCGTTTACGTTTGCAACAACCCTGTCAATAAGATCTTTCTTTCCAAAACTAAAACTTAAAGTAATTAGCGTAAGAAGTATTCCAAGTTTATAAAGTCTATGTAGTCTTTGCTTACCTCCAAGAACCATCTTTGAAATACCTCCTCTTTTTTCTTTTTAAGGATTTTCCGCATAACTATTGGCTTTGCCTCTTCAAAGGACATATAGCCTGCTTTTTTCTTATCCGTTATCTTCAGAATAAGATAGCTGTCTCTTACTTTTATAGGCTTTGACACGGAACCCACTTTATAAGGGTATATTTTCCTCCTTACCTTTTTGGGAAGTGCCTGTATTGAATACCATCTTTCCTTCCCCACACTTACATTTTCCAAACCCTCAATTTTCTTCCCCTTTCGCAGAAGTCTGTAAACCTTCCACGCGGTTTTCTTATCGTAAGCCACTACTCTTAAAAGCTTTACTCTATTAGGTAGAAAAAATTCCCTTCTGTTTAACATATAGTAGGCTTTTATCTCCTCATCCGATACATTGATGTTAACTGTAACCTTCTTCAGCAACTTTTCAACTATCAGCTCCCTCAAGGCAAGCTCACGCATTATTGGTGTTTTTTTCATAACCCCCCAGGTTTTCAGCTTTTTATCAACCTCATTATCACTCACCTTTACATTCATATCCTCAGCTATTTCCTTCAATATTTCGAACTTTATGTAGTTCAAAGCAAAAAACCGCTTATCTTCCTTGGAAGGTTTTTTGTTGTTAAAGTGTATAACCTCCTCCCAAAATTTTTTAAAGGCTTCTTCTATCTCTGAAGCAAATATATCTTTTCCTTCTATTTTTGCGACGATGGTGTCAGAAGCATGAACAAAAGTTTTTATCAGAAGGAGTAGTAAGAGTAAAGAACGCATGTTTATAATTTTCTCATGAGGTTCTACGGCATACCTTCGGAAGATAGGGTTCTTGAAATAGTAAACAATATTGTGCAGGGAGAGTGGATATTTGAGGACACCAAGGAGAAGGAAAGGAAAGTCCTAAGCTCGGAAGAGGCAAAAAAACTGCTCCAAGATCTTGTAAATGAAGTTAAAAGCTGGAAAGAGAGCCTATCCACACTGAGCAAGGCTACTGTCTTCATATTTGTTAGTGAACCTTCCGAGCCAAAAGCTTTTAAGATCTACGATACTTCCTCACTTGGGTGCTCTACTTCTCTAACGCCTCCGAGATGGAAAGTGTTTCTGAAAGATTTAGGGGACATATAATCTGGTGGGCGCGGGAGGACTCGAACCCCCAACCGGGCGGTTATGAGCCGCCCGCTCTGCCAATTGAGCTACGCGCCCTGAGGAGGTTTACTATTTTTATTTTATACTAAATTTCATGAAAAAGGTCAGGGTGCTTATACTTCCTAAGGAAGGTCTGTTGGATCCCCAAGGAAGAGCGGTAGAGGAAATGCTAAAAGATAACGGCTTTAAAGTGGAAAATGTAAGGGTAGGTAAAGTGGTAGAAATGGAGGTGGAAGACAATCAGGACGTTAGCTCTATAGTGGACAAATACATTATCAACCCGCTTATAGAAGAATACGAAATAGAGGAAGTTTAATGAAGTTTGCGGTCTGTGTTTTTCCCGGATCTAACTGTGATTACGATACTTACTATATCCTCAGAGATGTCTTGGAAAAAGAAGTTGAATTTGTAGATTACTCTACGAAAAATCTTAACGGGTTTGACTGTGTTATCTTACCGGGTGGTTTTTCTTACGGAGACTATCTCAGACCGGGTGCTCTCGCTTCAAAAAGTCCTTTAGCGGAGGCTGTAGTTGAATTTGCCAATAAGGGTGGTTTGGTTTTAGGTATATGTAACGGTTTCCAGATCCTTACAGAGCTTGGGCTACTTCCCGGAGCACTACTTCCCAATATGAATATGAGGTTTATCTGCAAAGATGTTTATCTGAAGGTAGAAAGGAACGACACACCTATAACCTTGAAAGCCCAAAAAGGGGAGGTCTTGAAGATACCCATAGCCCATCACGACGGCAGGTATTACGTTGAAGATAGTGAACTAAAGCTTATGGAAGAGAGGGGTCAAATTATCTTCAGGTATTCGGACGAAGAAGGGAAAATAACTCAAGAAGCCAACCCAAATGGATCTGTTTCGAACATAGCCGGTGTGATGAATAAGGAGGGAAACGTTTTTGGGTTAATGCCACACCCGGAGAGGGCTTCGGAAGATATTCTGGGAAGTCACGACGGTTTGATCCTTTGGAACTCTATAGTAAGCTATCTTTCCTGACTTTCTGAAGAAGATTGTGAGCCAAGCGCGTGGGTTCAGGTATTCTATATTTAGAACACTTCAAAACTAAATCTACCGCTGTGGGTAGACTTATCCTGTGTCCTACGGAAACAAAAATGGGTTTCGCATTATCTTTTGTTCTAAGAACCGCACCTATGACCCTCCCTTTGTAAGTTAACGGACTCTTGCTTCCCTTTTTCGGACCTGGTTCGCGGTAATATCCGAAAAGTTTACTTTTTGCCACCCCTACACTAACCTCCCCTGTTTCAACACCGAAGTGGGAAGCTATACCACAACCTCTCGGATGAGCAATTCCTTGGCCGTCTATAAAGTAAACATCAGGCTTTACTTTTGCTTCTTCGTATAGTTTCAAAAGCAAAGGCATCTCGCGGAAGGCTAAAAAGGTGGGAATGTATGGAAATTCAACGGTATCTTCAATAACTAAGGAGTAAACAGGCCTTAGTGTTTTTATATCTACGACAACCAGGCTTGCCCAAGCTCTTGTAGGGTTCTGATCAATTTTCTCAAAGGTAAGGTCCATGCCCCCGATGAGTTCAGCTTTACTAAAGTCATCCTCTTTAATTACCCTTTTTGCACATTCTCTTTGAATATCTTTTAGCTTTTCTACGTCCATGCCTTTAAAACAACCTCTTTCACATCTCCAAGTGGATCTGTTTCCTTAAATATTCTGGCGGAAAACCTGTATACCTTGGCGTCTTCACTCTGCCAACAGTTACTTCTCAGCCCTGCTTTTTCACAAAGTTTAGCCAGAAAAGTTTCTCTGTCCCAACTAAGTTCTACGGGCACTTGAGGAAGTAAAAGAGCCCTTATGTTTCCCTTCTCTAAAACAAGACCATCCCTTCCTATGACTATCTCATCTGGTAAGCCTTCTTTAGGTATCTCTTCAAGAGGACCGAGTATAGAGATCTCCCAAAGGACCTTGTCAAACTCTTCCAAAGTAAGAGGCTTGAACCTCGGATCTCGAAAGGAAGCGTCCAAAGAACTCCTTACAACAGCTTCCCACAAGGGATAGATCGGATAAGGTATACCTACACAACCCCTCAGGTTCTCTTCCGGATAGGTAAGTATGGTGGTAAAAACACCTACTTTTTCACTAAATTTATCCTTCATCTCTTTTGGAACTTCAAAGGGCTTTTTCAGAAGTTGAGATAGGACCGCCTCCCTTCCCAGCTTTATAAGCCTTTTAGCATCTGACAAGCTGAGATAGAAGATACCGCTCAAGATCTTTGAACCTTCTTTCTTCTTCTCCTCCCCTTTCATGGTCGTAACCCATAAGGTGAACTATCCCGTGCACTAAAAGTCTAAGAATTTGAACCTTTAAGCTTCTTCCAAGATCCCTCGCTTGCCTTCTTGCGGTATCAACCGATATTACCACATCCCCTAAGATTAATCTTTTGCCGACCTTTTCTCCGTTGGGAAAGGAAAGAACATCCGTTGGTCCCTTTTTGCCTCTGAAGGTTTCGTTTAAAAGGGCTATTTTTACGTCATCGGTCAAGAGTATACTTAGCTCAGAGTGATTTAATTTTAAGAGTTCAAGGACCATCAAAGCCTTCTTTTTGATCCAACCCCGACACACTCCTCTCTTCTCTACCCTTATCAGAACCTCGTTCGTACTTCTCATAGGCTTCTATTATCTTAGCTACTATCGGGTGTCTTACTACATCCTCCTGAGAGAACCAAACGAAACCTATACCCTCTACATTTCTAAGGACCCTGAGAGCTTCCACCAAACCCGAATGTTCCTTCTTGGGCAGATCTATCTGAGTAATGTCACCGGTGATTACCGCTTTAGAACCAAAGCCTATGCGGGTAAGAAACATTTTCATCTGTTCACGCGTAGCGTTCTGAGCCTCATCTAAGATGATGAAAGCGTCGTTGAGTGTCCTTCCTCTCATAAACGCAAGAGGAGCTATCTCTATTATGTTTCTTTCGAGCATGTAGCTTGCCTTGTCGTAGTCCACCATGTCGTAGAGGGCATCGTATAAAGGTCTTAGGTAAGGGTCTACCTTTTCCGCTATGGTCCCAGGCAGGAAGCCCAGTTTTTCCCCGGCTTCCACAGCTGGTCTCGTAAGGATTATCTTGTTTACCTTTTGCTCTTTAAGATGTGCCAAAGCCATAGCCATAGCAAGGTAGGTTTTGCCTGTCCCAGCAGGACCAACCCCGAAAACAATGTCCTTTTCTCTTATAGCTTTCACGTAACGCTTTTGAGTTTCAGTCTTGGGAACTATAGCCTTACGTCTGTGGGTAATAAGTATTATCTCTTCTTCCTGAGAGGGAACACCCTCTTGGCCTTCAGTTTTTTCCAAGAAGTCTTTGGCGTAATCTCTTACCTCTTTTGCGGTCATACTTTCCTTCTCAAGCCTTGAGAGAACAGCCCTCAAGAAACTCAAAAACTTTCTTACATTCTGGTCATCACCTTTTATTATGAGCTCGGTCCCTCTGGGAACTATACGTATGTCGAATACTTTAGAGAAGAACTTTACGTTCTCATCTCCTCTTCCTACTACCGCATAAAACCTTTCATCGTAGCTACCGAGATCGACCCTTTCTTCAGAAGAGATTTTGCTTTCCATGGGTTTTCTCTCTTAAAAGTAATTTACAACAGCTCCGTTTTCAAGTATAGTTTTCTGAACCATGGGTGATGAGATCGTAGCCAGAAGCGTTAAGATAGAGGTGGTAGGTGAGATAGAAAGGTGCTCAAGGGCAGAAGACGCTAAGTTTTACTGCCTTAAGGTAAAAATACATTTCGATAACGGAGAGGTGAAAGATTACCTGCTTAAGTCCCACAACGATCCCAAGGGTTTGGAAAACTTCCTTCAAAATAAAAAGGGAATAAGGGATAGGCTTGAGAAAAGTTTTGTCCTACTCAAAAACGGTGAAGTAAGGATTTCCTACCCTAAGGAGGAATAAAGGGATTTTACCCTTTGCACATCTTGGGATATTTGTCTTTTAAGGTCTTCCACAGACGGAAATCTCTTTTCCTCCCTTATAAAGTCTAAAAAGGTTACCTTAACTTCTCTTCCCCTCAGATCCCCTCTAAAGTTTATAAGGTGAACTTCGAGAACATTTCTTCCACCCCCGAATGTCGGTCTACTGCCGTAATTAGCAACGCCGATATATTTGTCGTCAACTAAAACCGCATACACTCCCCTTTTGAGGCAAAGATTGTGAGTGTCTTTGATATTCGCTGTGGGAAAACCTATTTTGCTTCCCACACCTCTTCCCCTTACTACCTTCCTTTTTATCGAGTAATTTCTTCCGAGAAACTTCTTTACTTCCTTTACCCTACCTTCAGAAAGGAGCCTTCTTATAAGCGTTGAACTGACCACATGCCCGTCGACCGTAAAGGGCTTTGCTGTTTCTACCTCAAATCCAAGATCCCTTCCTACCTCCTTAGCAAGCTCCACTTCACCTTCCCGGTTCTTGCCAAACCTCCAGTCGTAACCGACGAGGAGATACCTGCAGGATAGCCTTTCAAAGAGTATCTTTTCCAAGAAATCCCTTGCTGAAGTGTTAGCAAAATCCCTATCAAACCTTATAAAGCATAGGTAATCTATCTTCTCCTTTTCAAGGAGTTCCGCTTTCTCTACCGCTGAAGTCAGCTCGCAGGGGGAAAGCCTCGGAGCCAATACCTTAAGCGGGTGAGGGCAGAAGGTTACAACCAAGCTCTTTAGCTTCAAGCTTTTTGCTTTCTCTTTGAGTTTATTCAAAAGGTAAGAATGACCCAGATGTATACCGTCGAAATTTCCCACTGTCACCGCGGTAGGTTCTCGCAGGCCTTCCTTTAAGGGGAAAGGTAGTTTACAAGATTTTCCTGAAAGTTTTAAAAAGAAAGCTTCCATATAGGCCTATTCTATCAAAGGGGCAAGAGATCCTCTTTGACCTTTACCGTTTTATCTTTCCTGCTAACGGATATGACGATATCCTCTACAAAAGGTATTAAAAGATCACCGCAAACGAGAGCCCAGTAGGGTCCCATGTCTTGAACCCTTTCTACTTTACCTATGACATTACCTTTGTCCGTTACTACCTTCATACCTTCAAGTTCAAAGGCATAAAATTCATCTTCAGCTAAGTCAGGGAGATCGTCTTCTCGAGCAAACACCTTAGCACCTTTGAACTGTTGTGCCTCTTCCAAGGTATTTATTCCTTCTAAGGCAATGATCCAAAACCTGCCGTGGGGTTTTACCTCAATCACCTTGAACGGGATGTAATCTCCTCCCCTTCTTTTGAAGAATACCTTTTTTATCCTTTCGAAGAGCTCGTCAGGAGCAAAGGGTTCTATCTTCAGTTCCCCTTCCGTCCTGAAAGTATCCACTACCCTACCTATTACCACGAAATCCATCTCCTTTTGATATAGTATTGCTTTAATGAAGGATAAGCACATAGACATCCTGATAGTAAGCAGGGAAGGTAAGGGTGTAAAGAGCTACAGATTAAACAAAAGTCTTTTAAAGATTGGGTTATCCTCTCTCGCTGTATCCCTTGTAGGGTTACTGGGTTTTTCCCTGTTCTCGATAGGCCAGAACGTATCCCTGAAAAGAGAAATAGCACGCTTAGAAGAAGAAAAGAGAAAACTTTCCGAGACGCTAACTAAGGTAAGGGAAGAGAATAAAAAACTTACCGCTTTCAAGGAGAAGGTTAAACAGCTTGAAGCTAAACTCTCAACATTGGAGAAGTTTCTAAGAAAACGGGGAATAAGAAAGATCCCTTCAGGAATAGGAGGCCCGTCCAAGAGGGGTTCCTCTTCCCTTATCGACTTAGACTACGTAGACTTTCTTATAGGAGAATCGGAGAAGATATATAAAGATCTGAGAGGTGTCCCCTTAGGTATGCCCGTCTGGGGAAGAATTACTTCTAAGTATGGCTACAGACGTGATCCCTTTAACGGCAGGATAGAGTTTCATGAAGGGGTAGACATAAAAGCTCGCTGGGGAACCCCAGTAAGGGCGACAGCGGACGGGAAGGTTATTTTTGCAGGAAGGAAATGGGGCTACGGAAAAGCGGTAATAATAAAACACAAACACGGCTTTAGAACCTTATATGGGCATCTTTCCAAGATCAAGGTAAAGCGGGGGCAAAGGGTAAAGGCGGGAGACATTATAGGCTACGTAGGATCAACTGGAAGGTCTACAGGCCCTCACGTTCACTACGAGGTGTGGCGATACTCTAAAAAACAGAATCCTTACAAGTATATGTTTCCGAGGTGGTAAAAATGTTCGGTGGCAAAAAGGAACCGGTAAAAGTAAACAACAGTTCTCCCGTTAACACCCTTTTAGGTCAGGGATCCTTCTTTGAAGGGAACTTGAACCTTTCCTCCTCTACGAGAATAGACGGAACCGTCAGGGGAAACATACGTTGTGAAGACACTCTAATCATAGGAGAATCCGGTTCCGTCGAGGGAGACATAAGTTGCTCGGAGGTTTTAATTTACGGCCATGTAAAAGGAAATGTAGAAGCAAAAAGGTTGGAACTTAAGAAGGGAGCTACCCTCGAAGGGGACGTTAAGGTAAGCGTCCTTATAATAGAAGAGGGAGCGATTTACAACGGCAGGTGCTCTATGGGAGATCTGGGTCAAAGCGATTATGTTTCCGACTCTGATTGAAATCTTCGGCTTTCAAATATCCACATACGGAGTTCTCGTAGCCTTGGGATTGTTTTTGGGATACCTCCTTTCCATGAAGCTTGCTAAAGAAGAAGGGCTCCCCAGCGATAAGGCGGAGCTCGTATTCGTTATGGCAGTGGTAGGTGGTATAGTGGGTTCCAGGATAGCTTTTGTCTTAGAACATCCTGAAGAGTTTAAAAGCCTTATAGACGTTTTAGCTCTTTGGAAAGGAGGTGTTAGCTTCTTTGGTGCTTTGATAGGGGGTCTCGTATTAGGGGTTTCTACCGCTTTGAAAGTCGGCTTGCCTCTTTGGAAGGTTGCAGACATAGCCTCTCCCGCTTTGGCCTTAGCCCACTCTATAGGCAGACTGGGTTGTTTTTCTGCAGGCTGTTGCTATGGTAGACCGGTTCCGAATGCGGAAAGTGTAGAAGTAGGTATACACTTCATGAAGGAGTTTCCTTTCTTTTACATAGTTTTTCCCCAAGGTGCGGTGGCCCCCAACTCCATTCCCCTATATCCTACTCAGCTTATGGAAGCTTTCGGAAACTTCGTGATCTTTCTTGTACTGATAGTCTTATTTAAACGTAAAACTTTCGATGGGGAAATCTTTTCCCTATACCTATTTCTCTATGGAGTTGAGAGATTTGCCCTTGAGTTCTACAGAGGTGTAACCCCACCCATAGAAGGGCTCGGGTTAACTTGGAACCAAATGGTTTCCATACTTCTTGTTGCAGGATCTATAGTCCTCTTCTTTATCTTAAGAAAACAGAGCAAAGAGGTTTTAAATTAAATTTTGGGAGGGTGAGCC
>WFYK01000083.1 GCA_015490105.1 Aquificaceae bacterium
AGTAAAACTCTATCTTTAGGATAATAGTTATTTATAAGAAGTTTGTAAGCTTTGAGTATGATATCAGAACTGAAGTCATCAGATTTTTTCCATCCCAGAATCGGATTTATGAACAAACCATCAGCTATTTCGAGTCCCAATCTTTGAAGGTATTCATGTGCTTTATGAGGTGGATTTCTGGTTTGAAAACCAACAATCTTTTTCCAACCTCTATACTCAAATATTCTTCTCGTGTCTTGTGGTTTCAGTATCCAGTCCCTGGAAGACATTTCTCCCTCCTCTAAAAGCCATATATCTCCTCCTACAGCCCATTCTCCTTTTAAATAAAAGTGTTTTACTCCAGGGTGTTTTTCACTTTCAGTACCCCAAACCAGGCTAGCTATCTTTTTGAGATCTATTTTAAATACTTCTTTAACTTCCATAACAGCTCTAAATATACCTTTTTTGTCTTTCAAAAGAACGCGTTCATTACTAGAAATGTTAGGCTTTTTCTTTAATTGAAGAAGAATAGGAATAGTCCATACCGTTCCATCAGGAAGTTGCATATTATAAGCAACTGAAAGGAGCTCTTCTTTTCCCATAAATCCCTTTAAAGGGCTGAAAACACCTGTGGCTATATTTTCAATATCCATAAGAACTTCTTCATCAACCTCAAGGGAAGGATAAAGGTGTGCCTCTTCAAGAATAATTTCTTTCTCTTTTTCCGGAACAGTTCTGTCTATCAGGATCCCTCCATGAGGCTTCAACATGTTACCACCTCCGCAGATTTTTTTAGGATCTTTGCAATCTCAACTACTTTTCCAATGACAAAGACAGCAGGAGGATTTACCTTAACAACCCCTTCTGCGACTTTCTCAAGCGTAGAAAAAATAACCCTTTCTTCCTTCCAAGTTCCTTTTTCCACAAAAGCTACAGGTTCTTCGGGACTCTTCCCCGCCTTTATAAGTTCTCTAGCTATACAGTCTCTGTTTTCAACCCCCATGAGTATAACAAGGGTGTCTACATTTACATAGTTAGACCACTGAACTTCTCCTTTACACTTTCTACCAGAAACCACAGCAAAGGCTGAAGAGCAACCCCTAAAGGTAAGTGGGATTCCTGCAAGCTCAGGAACTGCAATGCAGGAAGGTATTCCTGGAACTACCTCCACTTCTATATTTCTTTCCAAGAAGTAAAAAACCTCTTCAGCTCCCCTACCGAATACGAAAGGGTCCCCACCTTTTAACCTCACCACCCTATATCCTTCGCATACTAACTCTTCCATAAGGTTCAGTATCATCTCCTGTTTTTCTTCTTGCTCGCCTTTCGTCTTCCCTACATATATGGTTCTTGTCCCTGTCTTTAAAAGACGAAGTATTTCGGGGTTTACAAGCCTGTCGTAAAGAACTACGTCCGAATTCTTCAAAACTTCAAGGGCTTTCAGCGTAAGAAGCTTGGGATCTCCCGGACCAGCCCCTACTATGTAAACCTTTCCTTTCATCTTTCAATCCCCTCCTTTACAAGAAACCCACCGATGACCAGCAAAAACACTAACAAACCGTATCTTAGTTCCTTCTGGGGAAGAAACCTGAGGATCTTAAGAGCTAATAAAGCACCTCCTATACCGCCGAGTGTAAGTCCTATAAGCACCTTAGTGTCCACATTTCCCAGAGAAAAGTGTACTACACCGCCTAAAAGGGAAACAATAAAACCAAAAATCAAGCTTGTTCCGACCACATGGGAAACACCCATGTTTGTCGTGCTAAGAAGTAAAAGTTCTACCAAAACACCTGAACCGATCGAGCTGAAACCGACCTCAAGACCTATTAGCAAAGAAACGAAAGGAAGAAAGTATTTGACGTTTCTATGCCCTACGTTGAAGGGCTTTAGACCTCTTGCATAGAAGTATAGATTCACAAGCGATGTGGTAAAAACCAAAATACCCAAAATCAGCATCATCGTGTTTTTGTCCACACCCAAGCGGTTCACACAAAGAGAACCGATAAGGACACCTGGAAGACCTCCAGAACAAAGGTAAAGGAGTATGCGTTTATTGTAGAGACCTTTCGATATATACAGAAACCCCGCATAACCCTTTATTGCTGTTGCAAAGATAAGAGCTGTTCCCACTGCTACCTTGGGTTCGAGGTCGATCAGAGTAACCAAAAGGGGGGTCGTGAGTATTCCAGCCCCGACGCCCGTAAGTCCTATCAAAAAGGCTACAAAAAAACCTATCAGAAGATCCACGGTGTCACCTCCTCAGGTAAGGAGAATCCGAGGACCTTTCCTATGCCTTTAACCTCTTCCTTCAAAAGCTTTACACCTTTGGAGTGAAGCTTTGAATCTTCCTCTTTGGGAAAGGATACGAAGGTAATAAGATCCTCACCCCAGATCCCGATCCAAATCCACTCCTCACTTTCCTTCATAAATGCTTCTTTTGTGTTGAACTTCACCTTATTCCAGCCCTTATCTTTCAAAACCCTTTCAAACTTCTCTCTGCTCACCTTCACCGGGATGTTTATCGCCACCTTTCAAACCCTCCAAAACTTTATCTGCAATCTTCTCAAAACTGCCTGTTTCGAGACTGCAGTGCATTCCGCACTCTTTGGGTGCGTTCCTTTCCCACCACCACCTTCCCGCCCTGGGATCTTCAAAAGGAGCGACAGATCTCGTACAGGGAGCACACCCTATGCTCCTGAAACCCTTTTCGTAAAGCTCGTTGTAAGGAACCTTGTTCTCCCTTATGTATCTCCATACTTCTTCTTCCGTCCAGTCAGCAAGTGGGTTGACCTTAACGATCTGCCCGTGATCATGGTCGACTTCTATTTTCATTATGTTGTGTCTGCTCGCCCACTGTTCCCTCCTGAGCCCGGTAACCCAAGCGTCTACCTTTTGCAAAGCTCTGATAAGGGGTCTCACTTTCCTCACATGACAGCACAGGTGTCTCAGCTCAACACTTTTGTAGAAAAGGTTTATCCCATACTTACTTACCATGTCTTCCACCTCCTCCTTGTCAGGAAAGAAAACCTCTATCCTTATCCCGTATTTCCTTTCAACCTCATCCATAAGCTTATATGTCTCCTCGTGGAGCCTTCCCGTATCAACTGTGAAAACCTTTACTTCGGGATTTATCCTCCAGGCCATGTCTAAGAGAACCATATCCTCCGCTTGACCGCTCCAAGCTATGTAAATCTTCGGATGGAAGTTTTCGAGCGCCCAAGACAGGACCTCTTCGGCGGGGCGATCCTCGTACTCAACCGCAAGCTCATGAATCTCAAGTTCATCAAACCTCATAGTGCACCTCCCGCAAGAGCTAGTATAAACTGAACCTCATCACCCTCTTTGAGTTCTGTATCTAAACCTTTTAGATACTTTACATCTTCTTCGTTTACAAACACATTTATAACCGATTTCACTTCTCCCTTTTCGTTCAAGATCTTCTTCTTAAACCCGGGGTAGTCCTGATCTAATTTGTCTATCAGCTCCCTCAAAGTTTTCGCTTCCACCCAAAGCTCGGAAAGCCCGCCAGTTAATCCAGAGAGAGGTCCCATCATCCTGATTCTGACACCCTTCTCTTCCGTTTTCGACACCTCTTCTTCACCTTTCATTACTCGCAAAAGCTCTTCATCATCTAAACTCCTTACAAATTCTGTGAAATTCTTTGCACTTGACTTTTTGAAAGCTTTTATCAAGTTTTCTAAGTATTTCTTTGCTTTTTCAACTGTAACCTTCTTGACGATTATCTTTCCTATACCTGCATCTTTACCGTAACTTCCCCGGAGTATTATATTCAGACCGCTCTCAACACTCCCATCGGGGTGTCTTATGTGGGTTGCTTGAAGCCCTATGTCATTCAGCCAATGGTGAGCACAGGCATGGGGACATCCATCGGAGCCTATAAGGATGTTTCCAAGATCTCCCAGTCTCTCTTCCAAATAGTTTAGTATTTCTATGAGCGTTTCCTTTGCGGAACCAATCGAGTAATTGCAGAAAGGATCGCTGGTACAAGCTATAGAAAGACACCTGGTCCTCGATACATCCAAGGGAAAGCCTATATCCTTTAACTTTTTTGTTATATACTCAATCTTATCTTCTTGAACATGAGTCAGTATGAGATTCTGCCTTTGAGATATCCTTATCCCAAGATCTTCCTCTTTTGCGATCTCTCCTATTTTCAGGAGCTGATCTCCTTTAACCCTTCCGGCTTGAACAGGAACGGTGATGTAATAAAGGCCTCTTTGCTTTTGCTCCCTTATACCCTCATGGAAATCTCTTTTAATGGGTTTTGGTTCTTCCTCCAAGAATTCAGGCTCGAAGGACAAGCGTTCAAGAAGAAGCTTTTTGAAGCTTTCCACCCCTATTCTGTCTATGAAGTATTTAATCCTGGCTCGTACGAAAGATTTTCTGTTCTCCGGGTCTTCTTTCCATATGTCTACTACAGCTTTTGCTACTTCAAAAACCTTGTCTGGTTCCACGAATATACCTAAGGGTCTTGCTATCCTCGGTGTGGAAGAAAGACCTCCGCCTACCCAAACTGCAAAACCTTTCTTGCCTTCCTTTAACATCCCAACAAAAGCAAGGTCGTGAAGCTCGGGATGATTACAGTGATAGGGACAAGCGGATAAGGTTATCTTAAACTTCCTCGGGAGATCGAAGTACTCTCTATGGTTTGGGTTTGAAAAGAATTCTGAAAGTCTTTTTATAAGCTTTTCCACCTCGAAGATCTCGTCTTTGTCCACACCTGCTACGGGACAGCTCGTGATATTCCTGACGGTGTCTCCACAAGGTCCAGGTCTGAACAGTCCAGCAGTTTTTAATTCAAAAATAACCTCGGGGAGATCTTCAAGCTTAACGTAGTGAAGCTGGATGTCTTGTCTGGTTGTAAGTTCAGCATAGTTATTCAGTTTCTTAGCAAGTTCGCCTATTGTGAGA
>WFYK01000084.1 GCA_015490105.1 Aquificaceae bacterium
ACACCCGAGGAGCTCTCTCCGGGCGGGCAGGCTGTTAACTTCCTGGAGGAGCTGAGCGATTACTACCCTTCCCTGACAAGGGAGGAGAGAGCAGACATAAAACGGCTGGCTTCTCTCATAGCAAAGATGCTCAGCGTTCTTCCCGATGTGGAAATAAGCAAGATAGGAAAGGAAACCGACTTCTTCCACCCATACCTGTTGATTGATGTGGACCTCAGAACGAGCGCAGAGCAGAAGGATGTGGAAACTGCCCTGAGACTCTTTGAAAAGCACAGAGACCTCTTTTACAGGGCGAACAGGCGAACTGCGGAGGAGCTTGAAGGCTGGTTCTACAGGCTGAAAACGGGGCAACAGAGTTCTCCGATTTACGGACTCGTTTACATACCGACTCTCGCAGTAGCATACGAAGCTGTAGAGAAGGATTTCGTTTCGGTTAAAATGCTCTATTCCAAATACATAACGAGGTTCGGTATAGGTGTGTTAGGGGCGGGTCTAAAACCTTCTGCGAGGATAAGCAGGGACCCTCATTCGGGAAGCGTGAGGAGTGTGGTCTTTCCTATAGAGAACAGCGAAGTCTTCGGCTGGCTCTCGGGTTCTTATCCGAAGATCGGTGGAGACCTATTACTCGCCTTGATAGAGGAGGTGGTGGGATGATAGATGCTTCTTCCCGTTTTCGTGATGAAGAGAGACCCCTATCAATATTTGCAAAGGGAAAACCCACTCCCATAATGGGTCCCGATAGGAAAAGGGCTTATGTGGGCGGTGTGTTCTATGCAGGTCCGGAAAGTCGGGAGTCCGACCCCGAGGTTTACAAGTATAACGAGCTCATAACCTCCCTTCTCGGCAGGTGGGAGATGATCTTCGTGAAGATGCTTAAAGAGGGTCTGGGGAATAAAGCGACCGGAGAAAACAAAGAACTGAGGAGAAAGTGGAAAAAGGAAATAATGGAACTTCTTGAAGAGTCTGTGAAGCTTCTGAAGGGAAAGGATATAGATCCGGGGAAAGTTGTATTCACTCCCCTACCTTCCCGAAGGAAGAAAAAAGGCACCTCCATAGGGAAGGACGTGAATACGTTTAAGGTATACTACGGAAGGCTTACTGAGGGGAAGGGAGACATCAATCTTTACTATCTGGACATAGACGTTGCAGGCAGACTGGAAAACCTTCTTGACGGCCTCAGGTCGGAAGAGATTAGCCCGTTCGACTACACAGAGGAGCTCGGAAGGCTCAGGCGTGAGGTGAACATTAGGCTTGTTGAGAAACTTCTTGAGTGCGAGGATCTTGAAAGTGAGGTAAGAGAGTTCTTTGAGTCCCTTAAAGAGCTCGGAGAAAGAGCTGTTGAAGGAGACGACATTCTTGCACAGCTTTTCTTTGATAGGCTCTTCAAGATAGAGATAGATTTTCGTGTCGGGCTTGCAGGGGAAGAAGAAGAAGGAGAGGAAAGTCCATGGCTAACTCACAAGCCTCTGATAACTAAGCTCGGATATGGAGATACCTATCTTACCTACGAAGAGGTGTTGTTCAAAATAGGAAAAGAAGCGGTTAGGAGGGAAGAGCTCTCAGATAAATCTAAAGAAGATCTTATCAGAGAGGTGGAAGAAGAAGCTGAAGCGTTCGGAATATTGGAGTGGCTCAAAAAGGTTTATAGAGATAAGAAAGGAGAAAGCCCATTTCTTAAGAAGTTAAGGAGGGAGCTTACACGGATACTCAGGGGGGAGGTTCCTGGAGTGAAAAAGGTCTCTTTTGTAAGAGACGGAAAAGCTGTTTACAGTGTGAAGAAGGAGATATATGCGGACACATACGGGCAGTTTGTCCTTTACGAAAGTAGTCTCGTAGATAAAGCCAGGAAGTTCGTGAAGGCATTGCGAAGGAAAGAGGGAATGAAAAGCAAGTATTTAAACCCAGAAATGATGGAGAAGGAGGTTCTGGGGTATGTGGAGATAGAGTTTCTGTTCCCCTTTTGGAAAGATCTGAAAAATCATGACAGCTACACTTTTACGGGGGATTTGGCTTACAAGGCTCTTGTATTTCTTCTTCAGGTGGCTGGCTTTTTCAAGGCAATCAGGTCTTTGGGCATTGAAAAGAATACAACTTACATGGTATTTGCCCTACTTGACGTTAAGGATGAAGAAGATAGATATCCAATCTGGGACCTGGTGAGGGCTTTCGTTGACCATGCCCTTGCCTATCCTTTCCAGACCTTTGGCAGGAAAGCTATAGATAAGATAGTGGGAGGAGAAAAGGACGCAATTTTCTTTAAAAAGAACGCTCTTATAAGTGCTTTGAGGGCGGACAGGAGAGTCGTTCTTAGGTTCAATAGCCTTAAGATCCGGAAGCCTGTGGTTTACTCTATGCTCGTAGAGGACAGGTGTGTTGAGCTTATCGGGGTAGGAAGGCATTACCTCTACAGCCTATACAGGTTTGCTTTTAAGGACGACTCCTTTACCATAGAGCGGGACGACAGGAAGTTCTTTGTTTTTGCCGATGGCTTTAGCGGAGACGTGAAAGAGCTTGAAAAGTTCCTAATGGAGACATCCAACCTCATAGTGATTTCTCAGGATACGAAAAGTCCTCTCCTGAACTACAGGAATGAGAGCTTCTTCCCCGTTCTCTACCGTAGTATAAAAACGCCTCTTCTACTCAAAGGGACAACGGAAGATAAGAATGCTTACGTGATATTTGAAAAAGAGTTTAAGAAAGGTCTGAGGTATATGGGGTGGCTCAGCGGTGGCCAAGAAGACACTTTCAGAGACTACACACTCTTTGCTATAAGAGCACCTCTTGTTGTTCCTCCAACCATGAAAGACGAGCCATATATGAGCACGGAGCTATCCCTCTTTTTTGTCGGCAACCTTAAAGGGGACAACCCCGAGGTTGAAGAGGGTGTGCTTCTCTCCCTTCTTGGCTGGCTTGTCTGGGGTTCGGAGAGCTTCTCATTCTTGTATGCAAAACCTAAATTCATGCCTCTTAAACTTCCGAAAGCTGTAGTCAGGAGGATGAACAGAGACTATACCGTTCCCCTGGGGACATCTGTTCTTGAACTTGCCTATATTATGAAAAAAGCGGAAGAGAAAACACAGAGAAGGTAAATTTCTTACATTTTTCTGACACAAAAGCGTTTTCTTCGTTACTTTAGCCCCCTTAGAAGGTCGATCCTTTCTTTTACGAGCTTATCTGCTTCCCTTAGCCCTTTCTTTGTTACGTAACCATGTTCGATCAAAAGCTTTTCAATATACTCAGGGCTTTTAGCCATTCTGAAGATCTCCTCAAGAGAGAGACTTTTTGTCTTTACAGCCTTCCGCATCCTTCTATGGAAGGAAATTAACTCGCGTTCCCTTTACAATCAACTCGAATCTACACCTCCATATCCACCCACACGTCCGGGACATCAATAACGTAGCGACTGGGCTCTTTTTTCGCTCCGTCCAACTACACGGGATAGTTGTCTGACATTTTTCTGACATTTCTTAGATTTCCTTAGATTTTCAATGGCGGGCCCGGAGGGATTCGAACCCCCGACCTGGGGATTAGAAATCCCCTGCTCTGTCCAGCTGAGCTACGGGCCCTTCTAAGGTTTAAATTAATATAACATGTAGTTGCACTTACAGTGCCTGTATGCGATAATCTTAGGCGCCGTGGGGTTTGAGAAGAAGATAGAAAGGTATGCGACTTACGAAAGGTTAAAAGATATAGAAGGGTTGAGGAAGGCTTTTAACGAAAAAATACAAAAAATTCCTCCCACGATGGAATATTTAAGGAACTTGATCCTCGATGTAAAACTGCTTTTTAGGATAGTAACTGATAGGGATTTTGATCTTAAGGAATCCGCCCGAAAAGATTTTATAGGAGCTCTTTGGTATTTCATTGAATCGAGAGACTCTATCCCCGACTGGATCCCGATAGTAGGGTATTGGGATGACTACCGATTGGTGAAATACGTAAAAGAAAAACACAAGGATGAGATAGAAAGATACTTTAAGGAGACAAAGCATTTCATAGCCAATTACTTCTGATGGTAAGTTTTTTGATCTTCCGCCTTCTTCAGGCTATACCGACTATAGTAGGGGTTACCTTCATCTCCTTTGTGATCATAAAGCTGGCTCCAGGGGATTTTTTAGATCAGCTGAGGCTAAATCCTCAAATTTCGGAAGAGACTATAGAAAGATTAAAAGAGCTGTATGGACTCGATGAACCTTTGTTGATTCAGTATCTCAAGTGGCTAAAGTCCGCAATTTTCTTCGATCTCGGATATTCTTTTCAATATCACGCTCCGGTCACCGAATTGATACTTGAGAGGATACCCAATACTCTTTTACTTTCTGTGAGCTCCGCTCTGATCTCCTGGATCTTTGCCTTCTTACTCGGAACGATAGCGGCGTTTAACGAAGGAAAAGTTATAGACAAATTAATACAAGCTTACGCCTATAGCTTTATGTCGGTTCCTACTTTTTTCCTTGCTTTCCTGCTCCTTCTCTTTGCTGCAAAGACTGGTTTACTCCCTATAGGTGGTGTTCAAAGCCCTGATTTCCATGAAATGAATTTCTTTGAGAAGGTCGTCGATATACTAAAGCACCTATTCATACCCGCCATGTCCCTTGCAATTGTTTCAACGGCATCTATGACGAGGCTCGTTAGAAACTCCGTCCTTGAAATTCTAAAGAGTCCTATGGTTATTATGCTCAAAGCAAAGGGTGTTCCTCAAAGAGTAATAGTAAAGCACGTTCTAAAAAACGCTATGAATCCCTTTACCACTCTTGCGGGTTATGAGATAGCGGGTCTCATATCAGGCGCTGCACTTATAGAGATTGTAACGGGTTGGCCGGGTATGGGAACGCTTATGCTCGATGCGGTTTTATCTCAAGATCTTTTCCTCGTTATGGGAGGATTATACATCGGGACGATCATGTTGATCGTAGGCAACCTCGTAGCGGACTTGCTTCTTGCTTGGATAGATCCCAGGGTAAGAGAGAGGATGTTTTCACGGTGAGCAAAGAAATTTTGAAAAACCTTTTCGAGAGAAATTCTTTTAAGTTAAACGATGAAGTTTTAGATAAATTTTCCCTTTACGCTCAAGAACTTTTGAGATGGAATAAGGTCCACAACATAACAGCGGTCAAGGATTTTAAAGGAATTGTCTTAAAGCACTTCTTAGATTCCTTGACGCTGGTGAAGTGCTTTGAGAAGCTGAATTTAGACCCTGTAGGCAAGAGTGTAGCGGATGTTGGGTCTGGGGGTGGCTTTCCGGGTGTTCCCTTGAAGCTCTATTATAAAGATTTAAATCTGACCCTTATAGAATCTTCTTCTAAGAAGTGTAGTTTTCTCGAATATTTAAAGGTCAGGTTAAAGGAAAGCTGGAGGGTAGAGTGTAAAAGGGCAGAAAACGTTGAAGGTAAATTTAACATAGTCGTTGCAAGGGCTTTGGGTCCTTTCGAAGACGTAGCTCCCCTTCTTGAGAGCCTCTCTTTAGGGTGGGTTTTTATCCTCAAAGGAAAAGAGATTCCCGAAAACAGACTTGGTTTTGAAATTTGCCGGGTTGAACTTCCTGATATACCTTCGAGAGTGATCCTTTACAAAAAAAAGAAGGCCGGCGGGGAGCCGGCTTAAAGGGACTTTGGGGAGGGAGAGTCAGGAGCCCTTTTTATTCGTTTTCGCTTTCGGCTTCAAACTCGAGTCTTATTACATTTCCTTGGCTGTCAACTTTTAGCTCTACCTCCATCTCTACGTTGGCTCCCTGAGGAAGGTTTTGTAGGTTAGTTAAAGCAGTTTGCAGGAGCTGAGCACAATTTTCTGCACCCATGGCGTAAGGTCCGGTAGGCATGTTTTGATTCTGATTTTGGTTTTGATCTTGGGCATTGGGATCTTGTTGTTGATCTTGCGCAGAAGATTCAACTTCTCCCTCTTCATTTTCGTTATGGTCTTCCATCTCCATTTCCATTTCTACCTTACAGAGGGTGTTCTCAGATAGAGTATAGGTGTTACCCATAACAGTTAGAGATGTTCCTTCTATGCTTATATCCTGAGGTGAAGAAAGCTTGTATTTAACTTCCATGGCGTAGTAATCGTCTTCTTCATGTTCAGCACCGCACTCTTTCATTGATTCCCTTTCGATCTCTATAGCGGTAAGCGTTCCGCCTTGGGTCGGATCTCCGGATACCTCCGCGCTTACGCACCATCCCTGCTGAGGCATACACCCTTGGCCCATATCTTCGCAAACAGTGTTTTGATCAACGACTATGGTGAATGTTTGGCCGTTCCAGTCAACTGTAAAGGATCCATTTCCTACACTTTGAACAACTCCAGCTATCTCGAACTTTACGTTCGTTCCAGTTTGACCTTGACCGGGTGTGGCGGGCTGAACATCGACTTGGGTAATCTGACCTGAGTTAAGATCCACGTTGAAGTTGGCAAGGTTAAAG
>WFYK01000085.1 GCA_015490105.1 Aquificaceae bacterium
TCGGGAACCTTCTCCCAGTCCTTCAGGAACAGTTCTATGCCTTTATCGGTAAGAGGATGTTTGAAGAGCTTTTCCATAACGGAGAAGGGCATGGTGCATATATCCGCACCTATGAGTGCCGCCTCCACTACGTGCATCGGGTGTCTCACGCTTGCAACAATTATCTGAGTGTCTATCTCGTAGTTGTAGAAGATCGTCCTTATTTCCCTGATAAGTTTCAAGCCTTCTCCGGATATGTCGTCAAGCCTGCCCACGAAGGGAGACACGTAAGAGGCTCCCGCCTTTGCAGCTATTAACGCTTGAGCTGGTGAGAACACCAGGGTGACGTTGGTGGGTATACCTTCCGATTCAAGAACCTGAACCGCCTTCATACCTTCCGGAGTCATGGGTATTTTCACGACTACGTTTTCTCCGAGCTCTGCGAGCATCCTACCTTCCTTGATCATCCCCTCCGCATCTAAGGAAACTGTTTCAAGGCTGACGGGTCCGTCTACCTCCTCAAGGATCTCTTTAACCACTTCCTTAAAGGGCCTTCCTGTTTTAGAGATAAGGGTAGGGTTTGTGGTCACACCGTCCAGTATTCCCCAACTGTTAGCTGTCCTTATCTGATCTATATCCGCTGTGTCCAAGAAAAATAGCATTTCTCTCTCCCTCTTCCCGAGCTTTACCGCTCGGGGCCGGGCTATTTTTACCCCGCCTGATCAGTTGGCACCCCCGACCCGGCAGGCGGCATTGGGGTGCATTTACTTATATTAGCACCTTGACAGCTCAATAAAAGTTTCGTAATATTCTAATAAGTTGATAAACTCCGCTGATCCCCTCCAGCTCGCCCTCCCCTTTTTCCTTTTTTCCTTTTAGACTTTTATAGAAGCCCTTCGGAGGAGAGAGCATGGAAATGACCGCGCAGGATCTTAAGAGTTACGCCCTTGAAACAGTAAAAAAGGCCAGAAACGTCCTAAGGGATCTCGTTTCCCTTAAAACGGAAGTCAAAAACAAAACCCTACTTGTAGCTTCAGAACTGCTCGACGCAAAAAGGGGCCTTATAAAAGAAGAGAACGCCAAGGACATAGAGTTTGCAAAGAGTTCGGGTTTGAAACCTGCGGTAGTAGACAGGCTTCTTCTTAACGACAAACGCATCGACGGGATGATAAAGGTTCTCAGAGACGTTGCAAGTTTGCCGGATCCTGTAGGTGAAGTGGTCAAGATGTGGACCCTGCCCAACGGCCTCAAAGTCGGGAGAATGCGCGTTCCTTTGGGGGTTGTATTTATCGTTTACGAATCAAGACCCAACGTTACAGTGGAAGCTGCATCCCTTTGTATGAAGTCTTCCAACGCGGTTATCCTCAGGGGTGGTAAAGAGGCGAGAAACTCAAACAGGGCTTTAGTAAACATTCTGAGGGAAGCCTGCAAAGAGACAGGATTCCCGGAGGAGGCCATACAGTTCGTAGACAGACAGGAAAGAGAGCTCGTGTGGGAGTTTTTGAAACTCGAAGGTCTCGTTGACGTTGCTATACCGAGGGGAGGTGAAAATCTAATAAGGGCGGTTGCGGAGCACTCAAAAGTCCCAGTCATTAAACACTACAAGGGAGTGTGCAACATCTACGTGGACGAAGATGCGGATCTCGAAAAGGCTTTCGATATAGTTTACAACGCTAAGGTTCAAAGACCCTCCGTTTGCAATGCGGTGGAAAATCTCATAATCCACAGATCTGTCCTCGAAGATTTCTTTCCTAAAATGGCCTACTACTTGGGCAAAGCGGGAGTAGAACTAAGATGTGATGAAGACAGTCTTCAGCTTATAAAGGATAACCCGAAGCTGTCTTTTGTAAAAGCTGTTCCCGCCACCGAAGAGGATTACTATGAGGAATTCCTCGACCTTATCTTGGCGGTTAAAGTAGTAGATAGTTTCGATGAAGCGTTAGAGTTCATAGAAAAATACGGATCAAAACACTCGGACTCCATAATTACAGAAAACTACAGCAAGGCTATGAGGTTCTTGAGGGAGGTTGACTCCGCAGCGGTCTACGTGAACGCCTCAACGAGGTTCACCGACGGAAACGAATTCGGGTTGGGGGCGGAGATGGGAATATCTACCGATAAGATACACGCAAGAGGACCAATGGCTCTGGAAGAGCTCACCATTACTAAGTTCATAGTTTTAGGAGAGGGTCAGATCAGAGACAACTTCGGTGTTCCGGAAGAGTTTAAAAACGAGTTCTGATGATCCGTCCGGAACTTCAGGTAAAACTAA
>WFYK01000086.1 GCA_015490105.1 Aquificaceae bacterium
GGAACTCATAGCTCAGGAGGGTTGGATCTCTCCATGAGATCTTGGACCTACTTTATCCAGCTTGTGGGAAGGAACGAAAAGGGAGAAGCAATGCAGGAGGGGGCCCTCTACATCGTTGCGGTCCCCACCGACATGAACCTCTTCCAAAAGCAGAAACTGAGCTGTTTTTCCGAACACTACCTTCCAGAAGAGAGTGCCATAAAGCACGGGAAAGCCTTTGCGGTGGGCGTGGAGTTTCCCGTAGAAAATCCGGAAAAATACGACTTGGCTTTTTTCAGGGAAGAGGACGAGCTATATATATTCAAAGAAGACATTCCCATGAAGGAAGGACTCAAGAAGGTCTACAGGCTCCTCATGGACAGGCTAAAGTCCTTGGGCTACGGGGTGGACTTTGATACGGTCTTTGACATGGGCAACCCCTCCGAAGACTTTATGAGGGAATGTCTCCTCGAAGCGATAAAAGAAAGATAGGGTAAACTTAAAGGGAGATGAGGGGGCTTTGGGGACTTCTTTTGCTGTGGTTTTGTTTGTCTTTTTCCATTCCTGTCCCCGATAGACACGAAGTTAGAAAAGCACTCTCTAACTTGATCGCCAACAAGGAGGATGTAGAAATTATCCTCAAGAGGGCAAACAGATACCTGCCCGTAATAAAGCCCATTATCAGTAGCTACGGTCTTCCGGAAGAGCTTTCCCTTTTGCCCGCGGTAGAGAGCAGTTTCAACCCCTTCGCGGTCTCTAAGTCGGGTGCGGCAGGCCTTTGGCAACTTATGCCCGAAACCGCAAGAAACTACGGTCTTAGGGTTGATAAATTTGTAGACGAGCGTTTCGATCCGGTAAAGTCAACCCACGCCGCAGCGAGATATTTAAAAGACCTGTATGAACTCTTCGGAAGCTGGGATCTCGCTCTCGCAGCTTACAACTGTGGTGAGGGATGTGTTATAAGGAAAACTAACGGTTCAAGTTTTTGGCTAAGTAAACACAGACTACCGGAGGAGACCCAAAGTTATGTGCCCACCTTTTTTGCCTATTTGACCCTATTGAGAGAACCCGAAAGGTTCGGTCTCAGAGTCCCGAAAGATCTTGAACTCACCTACAGAAGGGTTGCTAAAAGACCTATAACCGTTTCCGATTTAATAGCATCGCTGGGCATAAGTGAATCTACCTTCAGAGATCTTAACCCTCACGTAAAGGGTAACGTTATACCACCCGGAACCAACCTGTATCTGCCCGTAGTTCCCAAAAGTGCTAAGAAGTTAAGGCCAACCCCTAAAAAGATCGCGCGTTTGCCCAAAGCTAAAACAAAGAGGTTTAAAAGGATAACCCTTGTGAGAAAGATCTCCCCCAAAAGGACTTACACACCTCGCAGATCCAAGATCAAAGTAATAAAGTTGTCCAACGGAGCTACACTTTACATCAAAGAGTGATTACAAAAACCTGCTTTATACTCGCTGGAGGAGAAAGTAAGCGCTTCGGAGAAAACAAACTCCTTTACCCTTTCGAGGGGAAACCCCTTATAAGTTGGACCATCGAAAGGGCTGGAAGGGTTTTCGAAAACCTATTTTTAGTGGTGAAGGAAACAGAACCCTTTAAGTTTCTCGAGCCCAAAGTAAAAGTCGTTAAGGATCTTCTCCCACAGATGGCCTCCATAGTTGGACTCTACAGTGCTCTAAAGCTATCACCCGAAGAGAAGCTTTGCGTTTTAGCCGGGGACTTCCCTTTTGTTAAGGAAGAGATCTTAAAGGCCCTCCTTGAACACCACCGCGATCCGATAACTGTTATAGAAACCTCCCGGAGGCTGTATCCGCTGATAGGTATATACTCAAAAAGTATAGAGGGTGTAGTCTACAAGCAGATCTCCGAAGGGAACTTTAGGATAGTTGACCTGCTCAAGAGAGTAGGCTACAAAGCCTTAGGTGAGGATCTGATAAGAGAGTTAGATCCAAAGCTAATCAGCTTGGCTAACATTAATACTAAGGGGGACCTTAGAAAGGCAAGGGAGCTATGGATCTCAGAAGAATTCTCAGGATAAAGGAGATAGAAGAAAAGGAAAAAGCCCGTGAACTTGCAAGTATCAATGAGGCAATAAGGAGCATAGAAGAAAAGAAAGAAAAGGTTTTGGAAGAACTCAGAAAGTTGGAAAAAGAAAGCTCATCAGAAGACTTTTTAAAAAATCTCTACAGGCAAAAGGCTCTGATAAAAACCTTAGAGAGGTTGGATGAAGAAGAGAGGAAACTCAGAGAGGAAGAGTCAAAGAAAAGGGAAGAGCTTTTGGATCTTAAGAGGGAACAAAAATCTGTGGAACTTATAAAGGACAAAAAAGCTTACGAGGAGTTTGCAAGCAGTGTAAAAAGGGAATTTCTTGAGATCGGATTCCTTCATCTAATAAAGAAAGGCCTTAAAGTCCTTTTGGTATTCTGTGCTTTGGCCTTTTCACAGGGAGCGGTTCAAGAAAAGGTTCAAGAGCTTGAAGAAAAAAGATCCCACGAAAGACTAAAAGAGCTTGAAAGGATAATAGAAGAAAAACTCAAAAAGCTTCAGGAAGAAAGAAAAAAACTCGAAGCCCTGAGAAAGAGACCACTTACTGAAGAAGAGGAGAAGGAAGTTAAAAAACTCATAAAGATAGTCAGCAAAACTCCCGCGGACGAGGCGGGAGCGATTTTAAATAACGTAAAACCCCACATAGCCGCGGAGATACTCATAAGACTCAAAGACAGGCAGGCGGGTCAAATACTTGCGGCGATGGATCCTCAAAAGGCAGCTCAAGTGACTGAGATAATAATGAGTTGGAGGAAAAAAGTTGGAAAGGGTAAGTAAGATCTCGCCTTTCATCGTTATGGACATCCTCAAAGAGGCGGGAAAATACAAAGACGTTATCCACTTGGAAATAGGAGAACCCGACTTGGATCCCCCTCCAGCGGTTTTAGAAGCCCTTGAAAAGGCCGTAAAGGATAAGGCAAACTTCTACACACCTGCCTTAGGCCTGTGGGAACTCAGAGAAAGGATAGCCCAGCACTACAAAGACTTCTACGGTGTGGATGTATCCCCAGAGAGGGTGGTGGTAACTACGGGAACTTCGGGAGCTTTCTTAGTGGCTTACGCGGTTCTGTTGGATGCGGGAGAGAGGATAGCGATAGCAGACCCTTCCTACCCTTGCTATAAGAACTTCGCTCACCTTCTTGACATAGTCCCTCAGCCTATAAGTGTCTCCTCGGAAACTGACTACCAGATAGTTCCCGAAATGCTAAAGGGAAAAAAGGTCAAAGCCCTTCACATATCTTCTCCTTCAAACCCCACGGGAACCCTCTACTCGGAAGAAAACCTAAAAGATCTGGTGGAATTTTGTGAAAGGGAAGGGATATTTCTTATTTCCGACGAGATCTACCACGGGCTTGTTTACGAAGGAAAGGAGAGAACCGCCCTTGAGTTTTCAGATAGGGCCATAGTGATAAACGGCTTTTCTAAGTTTTTCTGTATGCCGGGCTTTAGGCTCGGTTGGATGATACTCCCCGAAGATCTCGTGAGGAAGGCGGAAGTAGTTATTCAGAACGTTTTTATTTCCGCGCCTACCTTGAGCCAGTTTGCTGGAATAGAAGCCTTCGATTATGGATACCTCCAAAGGGTGAGAGAGACATTCAAAAGAAGAAGGGATACTCTGGTAAAAGAAATAGAAGGTGTTTTACCGATAGACGCTAAGCCTCAAGGGGCATTTTACCTTTGGGTAAAAATAGACAGATACTCGCAGGATTCTTACGCTTTTGCCTTGAAGATGCTAAAAGAGGCACGTGTTGCGGTAACGCCCGGTGTGGATTTCGGAAATAATGAGACGAACCGTTACATAAGGCTCGCTTATACAAGA
>WFYK01000087.1 GCA_015490105.1 Aquificaceae bacterium
ACCTGGATCGTTTCCCAGTTCTATGGCACCTACTCCCAAGTAAACCTCAACGTGCTCCGCTATATCCAGCGGGAAGTATTCCCAAACGAGAAAGGGAGAACCCGTATGTATGGAGGAAACCTCATGGTCGTTGATGTAAAGCCTTATGAAGCGGGGAATACCCGATAGATATCCGAAGGAGTTCAGAGTCAAAACACCGAACCTGTTGTAACCCGTAGTAAGAAGAGGAAGACTCTTTAGAAGATCCCTCAAAGTATGTATCTGATAGCGCTCAAGATCCTTGCGGGTGAAAAGAAAGAGGTGTCCCAAACTTTCCCTTGCGGTTCTCTTGTAGAGTTTTGCGCTCTCTTCGTATTCTTTCAGTAGCTTTTCAATGTCCTGAGCAGAGGAAAGGTTGAAAATTGTTAATAAAACCACCAAAAGAACTACCGCTCTTGAGGGCTTCTTCATGTGGAAATTAACTTTTCTTTTCCAGTTTACCATAATTTAGGAGATGCTAAGAGAGAGGATAAAAAAGGTCCACATGGTAGGCATAGGCGGAATAGGTATGAGCGGAATAGCCAAGATCTTACTGGAGATGGGTTACGAGGTTTCCGGTTCCGACATAAGTGAGAACTCAAATGTCCGAGAGCTCGTCCGAATGGGAGCGAAGATTTTCGTAGGCCATTCTGAGGAGAACCTTTCGACGGATACCCAAGTTGTTGTTTATTCCTCCGCGATAAAAGAAGACAACCCGGAGATAAGAAAGGCTCTAAGACTCGGTATTCCTGTAATACCGAGGGGGGAGATGCTCGCGGAGCTTTTCAAGCTAAAGGAAGGAATAGCGGTCAGCGGATCCCACGGCAAGACCACGACCACCTCTATGATAGCGCACATATTAGAAGAGGCCGGTTACGATCCTACGGTAATCATAGGCGGTAAGCTCAAGCGCCTCGGCGGGAACGCAAAACTTGGAAAAGGTGACCTTCTTGTTTCGGAAGCGGACGAAAGCGACGGAACCTTTTTAAAGCTTTCTCCCGCGGTTGCGGTGGTCACAAACGTGGATCGGGAACACCTTGACTTTTACGGATCTTACGAGGAAGTTGTAAAAAGTTTCAGAAGATTTTTAGAATCTGTGCCCTTTTACGGTTTTTGCGTTGTGAACGCGGATGACGAGGGAACAAAGAAAGCTTCCTCGGGTGTTAAGCGTAAGTTGGTTTCCTTCGGCCTCGGTGAAGATGCTACTTTCAGAGCGACGAACTTGAGGGTTTCAGAAGGGGGTTTTGAGTTTGACGTCTACTACAGGGGCTCGAAAGAGGGTTCTCTAAAGCTTCCCATGGCTGGTCGCCACAACGTTTACAACGCTCTCGCTTCCCTTGCAACCGCTTTGGAGATAGGTATCAGTTTTAAGGAAGTGAAGGGATCTTTAGAAACCTTTAAAAACGCGGAAAGGAGGATGGAGCTAAAGGGCTATATAGGGAGTGTTCCCGTATACGACGACTACGGACATCACCCTACGGAGATAAAAAGTGTTTTGGAAGCTTTGAAGGAAATATATCCTTCGAGAAACATCTTCTTAATCTTCCAGCCTCACAGGTATTCGAGAACTTACCTTCTCATGGATGACTTCGTGAGGGTTTTAAAAGAGGCGGACAAGGCAATAGTTACTGAAATATACCCCGCGGGGGAGGAGAATGTATACGGGATCAGCGGGAAAGAGATAGCACTCAAAAGTGGGGCGGACTTTTCCGAGAGCAAGGAGGATCTTTTCAAAAAGATAGAAGAGGAGATCTCCGAAAGTGACCTACTTCTCTTTATGGGAGCGGGAAGTATAAGCACTTGGTGTCGTGAGTTTTTAGAGAGGTTTAAGGATGGATCTCTTAGGGATAGGTCTTCCCTGTGATAAGTCCGCGGAGAGATCGGTTCTCGGAGCTATGCTACTTTACCCCGATCTTATCGATGATGTGCTCAGTGTTTTGAAAGAGGAGGATTTTTGTGATGAAACCCACCGCCTTCTGTTCAGGGTGATCAGCGATCTATACAGGGAATACGGAGCGGATTGGGATCATGTAATCTTCAAAGATTACCTCTCAAAGAGAAAACTTGAAGATAAGCTCAGCTGGGATTTTATAACCCACGTTATAGAAGAAGCCTCTCCCAGATCCACCTTAGACGTTGCCTGCCAAATAGTGAAAGAAAAAGCGGGTCTCAGAAGCCTTTTAGATCTTGCAAAGGACATAGTGGCAAGCATAAAGGAGAAGAAGGACTTCAAAGAACTCCTTGACGGGACACAGCAAAAGCTTTTGGAAATTTCTGAAAAGACCACACTAACGGACTTCGTAGACATAGGAAAGGTTGTAGACAAGGTAATGCACATGATCCAGACATTCAAGGAAAGTGAGAGGGTAGTTACTGGAATACCCAGCGGTTTCAGTGAGCTGGACATGATGACTACGGGCTTTCATCCCTCGGATCTCATAATCCTCGCGGCGAGACCCGCGATGGGTAAGACCTCCTTCATGCTTGCGGTAGCCCACCACATAGCTTCCGTAGAAGGAAAACCTGTAGCCATCTTCTCCCTTGAGATGAGTAAAGAACAGCTTGTTATGAGACTTCTTTCAAGTTTAGCGGAGGTTCCCCTCCATCACATAAGGTCCGGATTTCTGACCGACGATCAGATGGAAGCCCTAAGGAGGGCCTCGGAAGAAATAAGATACCTTCCCATCTACATAGATGATTCTCCGGGCCTCACAACGGTGGATCTGAGGATAAAGGCGAGAAAAGCCTTAACGGAAAAGAAGGTAGAGTTCATAGCTATAGACTACCTTCAGATGTTGAGAAGCCCCCTAAAGCACGGATCTCGTCAAGAGGAGGTTGCGGAAATATCGAGAAGTTTAAAATCCCTTGCTAAGGAGCTCAACATTCCCATAATGGCTTTAGCTCAGCTTTCACGTCAAGTGGAGCAAAGAAGCGACAAAAGACCCCAGCTTGCGGATCTGAGGGAGTCCGGCCAGATAGAGCAGGATGCGGATCTCATCCTCTTTCTTCACAGACCCGAATACTACAAGAAAAACCCGGATCCCTCTGAGAAGGGTATAGCGGAGATAATAGTTGCAAAGCAAAGGCAGGGGCCTACGGGAACCGTCAAGGTTGCCTTCATAAAGGATTACGCTAAGTTCGAGTCCTTAGTGCAAACCCACGAAACCCAAAGGGAAGAAGAGGATCTCATCTTTGAGGAAGAATCGGAAGAGGATCTCGAAGACCTTGACCTTGACTTCTGAGAAGAATAAAATGGGATATGGATCCGGGGTAGCTCAATTGGCAGAGCGGGTGGCTGTTAACCACCTGGTTGGGGGTTC
>WFYK01000088.1 GCA_015490105.1 Aquificaceae bacterium
ACAGTCCGCTTACTGGGCTTTAAAGAAAAGAAAGAGAGACTTCAAATATATTCTTGTAACTCCCGATAATGATAATGAGCTGTTTAAACCAGATAAACCTTGTGTTCAAGGGAAATGGAGGGTAATTTTAGAAAATGAAATGGATGCCATATTTTTAATAGATAAAGAGCCTCTTTTTCGGTGTAGGAATTTTTATGTTGGTAATAAGTTTTTTAAAAATTATATAAAGAATCTATTAATTGGAAAAATTTAAGTCAAAAGCCAAATTTTATAGTGCTTTCTTCATTATCATCCACCTATATACCACAGGAAGGATCAGAAGTGTCAACAGTGTGGAGGAGAATATACCGCCGAGAACGACTGTAGCTAAGGGTTTTTGAACCTCAGATCCTATGTCGGTTATTACTACAAGTGGAATGAGACCTATAAAGGTCGTTATGGCGGTAATGAGTATGGGCCTTATACGTAGGATAGAAGCCCTCTTTATAGCAGTGTCCGGGTCCAAACCCTCTTCGAGCAGTTGTTTTATGTAGGTCACCAGGACCACCCCGTTTAAGGTTGCGATACCGAATATGGCGATGAAGCCTATAGCTGACGGAACGGACAGGTTAAATCCGGAAACATAGAGCGCAAGAATGCCCCCTATGACCGCAAAGGGGACGTTGAGCATAACTACAAGTGCATCCCTTACAGAGTTGAAGTTAAGATACAAGAGCACAAATATCAGGAATATGGATACGGGCACCGCCACGGAAAGTCTCTTCATAGCCCTCTGCTGGTTTTCGAACTGACCACCGTAGGTAATAAAGTAACCTTTGGGTAGATCTATCTCCTGCTCTATCCTTGACCTCAGATCCTCCACAAAACTACCTATGTCTCTTCCCTCAACGTTGGTCATCACGAGTGAAAACCTTATGTTGTTTTCCCTCCTTATTACAAACAAGCCCGGTTCTACCCTTAGATCCGCTACGTCTCCGAAGGTGAGGATCTTTCCGTCCCTTTCGAAAAGGGGAAGTGAGGCAAGCTTGCTAACGTCACCCTTAAAATCCTCCGGAAGGGCAAATACTATGGGAAAGAGGAAGGTATCCTTTTGAAGATCACCCACCGGTGCTCCCCCGAGAGCATATTTGATAACGTTTAGGACTTCTTCTACGCTTATCCCGTAACGCTCCAGGGTTTCCCACTTGGGATATACCCTAAGTTGAAGTCTCCCCGCTTGGATCTCTTTTTGAACATCAACCGCACCGGGAACACTCTCCGTTATGGTCTTGACCTTGTCCGCCAGCTCGTTAAGGAGTTGGGGATCTTGGCCGAAGATCTTTATAGCTATGTCCGCTCTCACTCCCGAGAGAAGCTCGTCTATCCTCATCTTAATAGGCTGTGTAAAGCCTAAAGAGGCGGGAAGCCAAGCGAGGCGTTCCCTGAGCATTTGATTGAACTCTTCCCTCGTTTTAAAGGTTTTCCACTCTTCCGGGGGCTTTAGGATTATCCATGTTTCTATGTAGTTCACATCCGCTGCCTCTCCTTTTTCCGCCCTTCCTACGGTTGAGAAGGCTTTAACGACTTCCGGAAACTTCAAAGCCTCCCTTTCTATAGCCATGGCGATCCTTTTTCCTTCTTCTAAGGATACGTTCGGGTCTAAGAAAGCCTTTACAATCACCGCACCCTCTTCAAGTTCCGGTGCGAACTCCGTCCCTATTCTGGTGAGCAAGAACAAACTTAGGAAAAAGGATACAACTACCATACCAACTAAGGGAACCCCCGCTTTAAAGGCAAAGTCCAATATCCTGTCGTAGACCTTGTGAATGATGGTCATCAGCTTACTGTAGGTTTCTTTACCCGGCTTGAGAAAGTAGTAACTGAGGACCGGGATAAAGGTAAAGGCTATGGTCAGAGATCCCAAAAGGGCTATTATCAGCGTAAGAGCCAGAGGTTTGAAATACTTACCCTCTATGGACTCGAAGACAAATATAGGCGAGAAAACTATCACTATGATCAAAACCGCAAAAGTTACTGGTCTGTAAACCTCCTTTATTGAATCGAGAACTATGGAAAACTTAAAGCCTTCCTTTTTCTCCGTTAGGTGTCTGTATATGTTCTCCACAACGACTACGGACGAGTCTACGAACATACCTATACCTATCGCAAGGCCTCCTAAGGTCATGAGGTTTCCGCTCATACCCGTGACCTTCATAACGATGAAGGCAACAAGTAAAGTAAGGGGAAGAGAAGAGATAACAATTAAAGAAGCCCTGAAGTTTCCCATCAGGAAGGCGGTAACTATCGCCACAAGAAGCATACCGCTGAAGAGTGCCTTTTGAATTGTAGAAACCGCTTTTTCAGTCAAATAAGCTTGATCGTAGAGGTGTTCTATCTTTACACCTTCGGGCAGGATTTTTTGGATCTCCTCGAGTTTTGCTTTTACTTTGTCAACAACCTCCTTAGTGTTTTCGTATATCCTCTTGACAACTACGTTACCTTGCACCTCCTCCCCGTTCATGGTGAAAGCACCGCGCCTGTTAGGTATCTCTCCTTTGTAGACCTTGGCTACATCTTTTAGTTCCACGCTAACTCCCTTGGTTTCGTCCACTTTGATCGGTATGCTTTTGAGGTCTTCTATTGAATAAACCCTGCCCAAGCCCCTTACTACCAAGCTCCCTTCCGCGGACTGGAAAAATCCTCCTGCGACTATAAGGTTGTTTTCCCTCAGCGCTTTGATCATGTCTTCGAAGGTTATCCCGTAAGCTATCATCTTCTCAGGATCCGGCTCTATCCTGTAGGCAAGCTCGGGACCGAACTGAACTATCTCCTCAACACCTCCGACGCTCATAATCAGAGGCCTGACCACCCACTGCTGAATTATGGACTTGAGCTCTTCGTTGGACAATCTTTTGGTAGAGTCGTAAAGAACATATAAAAGGGCGTTTCCCAGTCCCGTGGAGTTCGGACCCATGACAGGGTTAAATCCTTCAGGTATCCGCTCTTTCGCGTCCGGGAGTTTCTCCATCACAAGCCTTCTTGCAAAGTAGATGTCCGTTCCGTCCTTGAAGTAAACGGAAACGTAGGATAAAGAAGGTAAAGATACGCTCCTTACTAAGACGACATCCTTGAGACCATTCATAACAGACTCTATGGGGATAGTTATGAGTGTTTCTACTTCCTCAGCGGATAGTCCCGGTGCTTCCGTGTAGATGTTCACCTGAACGGGGGTGGGATCGGGAAAAGCGTCTATGGGGAGTTTGCGGAAACTATAGACCCCGTATACGACTACGCCCACAAGAGCTATCAAAACTAAAAGTCTGAACTTTAGTATTAACCTAAACATTCCCTTTCCACCTCCGGGTCAGTGTGCGTGGCCTCCTTCCTCAACACCCACGATCTTGGTCTTAAGAAACAAAGTGCCCGACACCGCAATCTCCTCCCCTTCCTTAAGACCCTCGGAAACGATGTAGTAGCCGTTTATTTCACCGCCTAAAACCACCTTTCTTGGTTCGAACTTTTCACCCTTTTTAACGAAGACAGTGGGCGTTCCCTCTATTTCTTGGACCGCGGACTTGGGGATTATTATTCCCTTAGCCTTTCCTAAAGTTACCTCCAAAGAGACAAACATACCGGGCCTGAGAAGGTGATCCTCGTTTTCCGCGACGCACCTTACCTTTACCCTTCTCGTCTTCTCGTCAACTTCGTGGCCTATGTAGTCTATCTTGCAAGGGATCCTTGAATTTCTAAAAACTACGTAAGCGGTAATGCCTCTTTTGATCAGATTTATATCTTCTTCTTTAAAGTATCCGTAAACCCAGAGACGATGGTGATCGTGAATCTCAAACAGTTCCGTTGACGTGTCTACCCCTTCGCCTTCCACTACCATTTGGGTGACTACGTAGCCGTCCGCGGGAGCGGTTATAAGGAGGTTGAAGTTCCTAAACTCCCCGAGGCTTTTCAATCTCTCTTCCAGAGCTTGGGTCTCTCCCAAGGATCTCTCGTATTCGACCATGGAGGAAAAGTATCTTGAGTAGGGTATTACCTTTTGTTCGTAAAGTTCTTTGTCCCTTTCGTATATCTTCCTGAGAGCTTGGGTTTTGACACGTGAGCTTCTGAGATTACTTATAAGATCCGCAACCTCAGGAGAGTAGATCTCCGCTATAACTTGTCCTTTATTTACTTTGTCACCTTCCCTTACGTAAAGCTTTCTAATAACACCGCTTACGGGACTCGAAACGGAGAAACTTCTGCTAAGGTTCTCCCTTACTTCCGCGGGAACCTTTATTATCCTGCCTATCCTTTCCTTGGAAACCTTTTGTGTTTCTATACCGAGCTGTTTCATTTGATCCTCGGAAAGATCTATTTCGCCGTGATCCTCCTTCCCGTGCTCGTGTCCGTGCTCACCACCCGCAAAGGAGAAAAAGGCCCATAGTAAAACCAAGGGTATAAACTTCCTCATTTCCAACCTCCCAGTCTTATGAGATCCGCATAGGCTCTGTGAAGATCCAAGAGAAGGTTTGATCTCTCCAAAAGAAGGTCAAAGTATCTTCTTCTTACGTCGGAAAGCTCAAGCAGGGTTATGGCTCTGAGCTTGTAGCTTTTTTCTGCCAAAGCGAGCTCCTCTTCCGCTCTGGGGATAACTTCTTTTTCAAGCTTTTTTATCTCTTCCTTTAGTGTCTCTATCCTTACCCTAAGGGCAAGCAGGTTGTTTTCTAAAGCTATTTTTCTCGCCTTTACCTCCTCCTCGATCGCCTCCTTCAAACTCTGCAGTTCGAGTATCTCACCCTGACGCCTGTAAAAAATTGGAAAGGAAAACCCTAAAGCTAATCTCATCCCGTAGTATCCTTCCTCCGAATCCTCTACCACAAATCCGGCGGACGCTTGAGGTTTTGCAAGAGACTTTTCGAGAAAGATCCTCCTTAGAATAGCTTCCTTTTGCCTTTCGAGAGCCACGATCTGAGGCAGACTTTCCACCTGAGGAAAAGGAATATCTAAGAGGGATGCAATGTCCCCTTCCACACTTTCGATGTTTTCACTCACGACCGCGGAAAGCCTCTTTAAAGAAGCACTATACCTTGCCTTTGCTACTTCCAAATTCAAACGGGCTATAGACTCTTCTCTTTTGGATCTGAGCAATTCCAAAGGGGTAGTTTCTCCTAAACGATATGTTTTTTCCACAAACTCCCTAACAGCCTTTGCCCTCTGAAGTTCCCTTTCTCTTATGCTTACCACTTCCTTCCTGTAGAGAGCTTCAAAGAAGGCCTCGTATACATCACCGACGATCTTCCTTACCTCAGCTTCCTTCATAAATTCAAAAGCTTCCTTTTCCTTTATAACCACCTTTCTTGCCTTATCCCTTACACCCCAAAGAGGTATCGGTTGCATAAACTCAAAAAGGAACAAGGCCCTGCCTTTGGGTTCCCCATCCTTGTCGTTAGTTACGAACCCGCTCTCGATCCTCACCTCAGGGTTAGGAAAAGCGTAGGAGCTTATTTCCCTACCTTTAAACGCTTCGATCCTACGCTCAAGGGCTTTGATCTGAGGATTCTTTTCAAGAGCTGTATTTATAGCTTCCTCTAAGGTTATCCCGAACCCAAAGCTTATTAAAAAGAGTAGCGCTAAAATCATACTTTCACCTCCGAAATTCAGGTTTTGCCTGTTGCGATGGATTGTTCCCTATCAGATAAGGAGTCTCACCGAGGTCAGTAAGGTCACAGATGGAGATTTATTAAGGGATGGTTTTATTGAAAGAGGGGGATTGAGTTTTCGCGGAGAGGCCTTCATCCAGTCGCAGGATGTGTTCAATGAAAAGTCATAGTCGTTGGAGATCTTTACAGTGGAAGCTTCCCTAACCAGAGGGAAGTGCACCTCGTCAGAA
>WFYK01000089.1 GCA_015490105.1 Aquificaceae bacterium
CGCTCAAGTGAAGGTAATAATGACCCCCTTCGATAAAGAGTTCGTAGGGGAAATTACCTTTAAAACCCTCACGGGAAATCCCGTATATGTCGATTGGTCCCTTGACCCTTTAGCTCACATAAACCTTGCCCGTTGGGCGGACGTGTTCCTGATAGCACCTTGCACCGTAAACACACTTTCTAAAATAGCTTTGGGAATAGGGGACAACCTGCTTACCACTACAGTTTTAGCCTACAAGGGTCCCCTCGTAATCGCCCCTGCGGCCAACACCGTTATGCTAAAGAATCCTTCGGTTCAGGAAAATCTCCAAAAACTGAAAGAGAGAGGGATAACGCTAATAGATCCCGAATATGGGATCCTCGCCTGTGAAGAAGAAGGTGAGGGAAAGCTCGCGAGTGTAGAGAGACTCCTGGATTGGATCTTTTGGGCCCTTGAGGAAAAAACTTGGAAAGGGATCGACGTTCTTGTAACCTGCGGATCCACGAGGGAATACATAGATCCTGTTAGGTTCATCTCCAACGATTCGAGCGGAAAGATGGGCTTTGCCCTTGCAAGGGTGCTCAGGTGGAAGGGAGCTAACGTGAAACTTATAGCGGGACACACAACCGCCAAAGAGCCGCCTGAGATCCCGATAACGAGGGTAAGGACCTCTAAAGAAATGTTTGAGAAGGTATCGGAGGAATTTAAAAACGCTAAGGTAATTTTCATGAACGCTGCGGTCAGTGACTACAGGCCCGTAAAGACGGAAAACCACAAGATAAAGAAGACCAAAGACAGGATCCTTTTGGAACTTCAAAGAACGGAAGACATCCTAAGCTACTTAGGAAAACATAAGGGAGACAAAATCGTCGTAGGGTTTGCCCTCGAAACTCAAAACCTCATCGAAAACGCCCGCAGAAAGCTCCTTGAGAAGAATATAGACCTTATAGTAGCTAACCCTCCCACCGCTATGGGCTCGGATGCTTACGAAGGATACCTAATAACCTCGGAAGGTGTGGAAGAGTTTAGTTTCCCCTCCAAAGAGGAGGGGGCCCGTTTCATAGTAGAGAGGGTTGAAAAAAAACTCCTTCAAGCAACTTGAAGAGATTCTTTTGCCCCCTCCTTGAGCCAACGGAAGTCAACACCGAATATCTTGGAGATGTAAACGAGGGTAGCATCACAAGGCTCGAGCTTACCCGCTTCGATCTCTTCTACTCTCGCCTTAGGTATACCCACCCTGCGTGCAAACTCTTCCACGGAAAGGCCTTTCTCCTCTCTCAGCGTTTTTATCCTCTCTCCCACCATCGCTCACACCTCCCTTAGATCTATATTTAAACGGTTTGACCCATAGCTTTTGCGATCTCCATCAGACGGGCGATCCTCTTTTCGGTTGAAGGGTGGGTAGAGAACAGCTCCCAAAGGCCCTCTCCTTTAAGGGGGTTCTCTATAAACAGGTGGGCTGTCCCCTCGTTTACACGTGCGGGAACCTGAGTTACATAATCGTGTATCTTCTGAAGAGCCCTCGCTAAGGCCAAAGGACATCCGCAAATGTAAGCTCCGGTCTCATCCGCAAGGTATTCCCTCGAACGGGAGATGGCCATCTGTATGATCGCAGCTATTATGGGAGTAACGATTATAAGCAATATACTTCCCACGATGGAGAGGGGATTTCCTCCTTCCTCCTCGTCCCTTCCCCAGCCGAATATTAGTGCCCACTGGAGCCAGTTAACGATCATGGAAATAGCTCCCGCGATAGTCGCCGCAATGGAAGCTACCAAGACGTCCCTGTTTTTTATATGAGCTATCTCGTGAGCGAGAACGCCCCTGAGCTCTTCTTCGTCGAGTATCTCAAGTATTCCTCTCGTGACCGCAACGACCGCATGACCGGGACCTCTTCCCGTCGCAAAAGCGTTAGGCTGTTCCATAGGAACGAGATATATTTTGGGCTTGGGTATCTCAGCCCTCCTTGAAAGATCCTCTACCATCTTGTGAAGCCAAGGGGCTTCCTCGTAGGAGATCTCACGGGCTCCATACATAGAAAGCACTATCTTGTCGGAAAACCAATAGGAAAGAAAGTTCATTATCGCAGCTATTATGAAGGCTATTACCACTCCCGTCTGACCACCGATCAGATTTCCGATAAAGAGCAGTATTCCGGTGAGAACTCCTAAAAGTATTGCGGTTCTAAGGTGATACATCATCTCTCCTTACCTCCTTTCAGATATAAGATTTATACACCCTCGTAGGGATTTTTCAAGTCAAGGGCAAGTAGTAAGGCCTTATGTTTACCGTTCCTTCGGGTGTTCTTACAGGGTTCTCAAGGAGCTTTTCTATCAAGTTTAGCTTTCCCTCCAGAGAGGACGTATCAACCCCGTAAATCTTTCCGAGATCTTCCAGATCGGGAGCCTTCCCGAGAACCTTGGCTATTTCTCTTGAGACTATGTAAGCCTTAGTATCTACGTCCGGGTAGAGATCCTTTATGTAGGTAAGCACGTCTGTAGAGTAGGCTATAACCCTCGGATAGCGGGCTATCTTTTGGATCATCTGTTCCAAGTGCATTTGGTCGTGCTTTGAAATACCTTCCCTGTCTTTTATTCCCGCGATGAGTTTGTCTCCTTCAAACTGAGCGTGATAGATAATGTAGCTTTCGGGAAACTCTTCCCATCCCTTTTCAAGGGCTGTTGTGAGGAACGCCCCTTTCGCCTCTTCCTTTGAGGGGAATATACCCACCGCTTTGGAAAAGTCCTCGTCTGGAACTTCGAGGATTACAACATACTGACCATCGCCCGCTTCTACAACGTCCGCTTTAAAGCTTAGCTCTTCCCAATTCTCTACAAGCTCATACTTCTCCGGGTATCGCTCTTTCAAAAAGGCAAGAACATCCTGCGGTTTTTCGGAAGCCTCTACTAAGGTCTGAATCTTCATAGTGGTGATATTATAATCAGGCCTTGGGAGGTTAGGAGAATGGCTATACTCGTCGATAAGAATACCAAGGTTGTCGTTCAAGGAATAACGGGAAAGGAAGGATCCTTCCACGCTACCCAGTGTAAAGCCTACGGCACACAGGTCGTCGCAGGGGTAACTCCGGGAAAAGGAGGACAAAGCGTAGACGGAATACCCGTTTTCAATACGGTAGAGGAAGCGGTTAAAGAAACCGGGGCCAACTGCTCTCTTATCTTCGTTCCTGCACCCTTTGCCGCGGACGCGATAGTGGAAGCTCTCGACAGCGGAATACCGCTCGTGGTTTGCATAACGGAAGGCATACCCGTAAAAGACATGATGATGGTCAAAGACTACATGAAAAAGAACTACCCGGAGGCCAAGCTCATAGGTCCTAACTGCCCCGGTCTTATAACCCCCGGAGAGGCTAAGGTAGGCATAATGCCCGGCCACATTTTCAAAAGAGGTAAAGTAGGGATAGTTTCAAGGTCCGGGACACTCACTTATGAAGCAGCTTACCAGCTTACCCGTTTGGGACTGGGTCAGTCTACCGCGGTAGGTATAGGAGGCGATCCTGTTCACGGTTTGTCTCACAAGGATGTAATAGAGATGTTCAATAAGGATCCTGAAACCGAAGCGATACTGATGATAGGTGAGATAGGTGGAACCGCGGAAGAAGAGGCCGCGGAATACATAGAGGCTAACGTGGAAAAGCCCGTTTTCGCATACATTGCGGGCATAACCGCGCCTCCCGGAAAGAGGATGGGACATGCGGGAGCGATAATTATGGGCGGAAAGGGAACCGCTCAGGCCAAGATGTCCGCTTTAGAAAAGGCTGGAGCCTACGTCATAGACAACCCGGCGAAGATAGGTGAGACGGTTGCTAAGATACTTGGCGTTCTTGAAGTAGCGGAAGAGGACAAAACCTGCGATACTGATTAAGATTATCTTGATATACTGAAAAACCCCAATATTTTTTACTAAATTCTGGAAGGAGGTAGTCAGATGGGTCTCAAGGTGAGGGTTGATCAAGATACTTGCACCGCTTGCGAGCTTTGCTACGACAGGATACCTGAAGTTTTCAAAGATGTGGGTGACGGAATCGCGGACGTCGTCCGCGTTGACATAGAAGACGGGGACGAAAGGTGGATGAAAGTCCCCGAAGAACTTGAGAACGACGTTCAGGAAGTGGCGGACGAATGTCCCAGCGGTTCCATAATCGTAGAAGAGGAGTAATTGCGGGTAACCTTTCTCGGAACCGCAGGCGGTAGGGTAACCACTTTCAGGCTCGTTAGACGCTCCGGCGGGTTTCTTTTAGAAGACGGAGGGGTCAGGGTTCACGTAGACCCCGGCCCCGGCGCTTTCGTATACCTTAAAGAGCTGGGGATCCCATATACCTCTATAGACCTTATAGTGCTCTCCCACCTTCACTTGGATCACAGTGCGGACATAAACACGCTGATCGAGGCTTGCACGGACGGAGGCAAGA